>DBDL01000205.1:1507-13736 GCA_002293545.1 Lachnoclostridium sp. UBA933
TGATTATTGGAGAAATATTACATACCTTGAAAAATATTTGGATCACGAAATGGTAGAGAAAGCAGGGTTTGCAAAACTGGAGTACCGCAAAGGAAACCTAAGAGGCAACATAAAGATAACAGACGATAAGAGTCGCACCGCTGCTTGGAAAGCCTATATCGGGCACGAGGAGGATGGGACTCTTTTATTGAGGACACTGGGAACGCTTCATAAAAGCGGCAGTGATTTTATGCTTACTGTAGATGAAAAAAGCAACAATATCAAAGATAATAAGGTGGTGCTCTTAGGGAGAAGCGGCGAGTATTGCAGTGAAAGGTGTTTGGAAAGCCTTTATATTCAAACAGATGAGCCGGAAGATGAGGCAAAAATAGCCAGAGAAACAGTGACGGAACAGCAGCCGGATTTTGAAATGATTCCGGAAATGCAGGAAAATATCCCATCAGAATCGCCGGAAATAGATATGATACCTGTATATCAAACAGAACCACAAAGGACAAGAGGGATATATGCAAAACAGGAAATGACGGAAAATCTGGATGCCGCGGCTATGGAACTGGTAATGGCTTCGGAACCCCGTTCAAAAAATATGCCTCAGGCTAATTATAAGACGCAGAAATACTATGGGGCAAAAGGAGAACCATTACAAAAAGGAGAATCGGGAAATAGCCGCACGGTTGAGCCAACCAAAAAAAAAGGACAAAAACCTTGGCAGCAGGCTAACCCATATAAAACAGAAGAACAAATATCCCATCAGAAAACGGAATCAAATAGTAAAGAAGGTCAAATACCCCATCAGACGGCGGAACCAATTAATAAAGAAGGTCAAATTTCCCGTCAGACGGCGGAACCAATTAATAAAGAAGGTCAAATTTCCCGTCAGGTGGCGGAACCAATTAATAAAGAGGGTCAAATTCCTCATCCGCAAGCGGAATCAGTTAAAACAGAAGTACACCAACCTTATCCGCAAGCGAAGCCGGCTAAAACGGAAATGTATCAATCACATCAACAAACGAAACCGGTTAAAACGGAAGTATCCCAATCACATCAGCAAACAAAACCAGTTAAGACTGGGGGGGTACCGTCACATCCGCAAACAGAACCAATGAAAAAGGAAATACCTCAACCCCATCAGCAGACGGAGCCAATGAAGAAAGAAGCATCCCAACCCCATCCGCAGACGGAGCCAATGAAAAAGGAAATACCTCAACCCCATCCGCAGGCGGAACCAATGAAGAAAGAAGCATCCCAACCCCATCAGCAGGCGGAACCAATGAAAAAAGAAATACAACAGCTTCATCAAAGAGGTGAGTCAGTCAAAAAAGAAGAAAATAAATCCGTGTATCAAGTTGAGTCAAAACAGGAAATGAAAGAGCAGTCAAAAGAAAATGCAGAGCAGAAAGCGGTATCGGAATCACTTTCAGAACAGATTGAAACAGATGACTGGATTAATTATATCATAAAGGTATCGGTAGGAATGTATCCGTTTCATGATGACGAATTGAATCATTGTATACGAATCGAACCAAAGGATTTTGGATTGCTGCCGTCACAGCACTGGGCATTGGGGAGCAATAGCTTTTTGTTGAACGGATATTATAGTTACCGGCATGTACTTTTAGGGGTGAAGGAGGAAAATGGAAAGCGGAATTGTTATCTGGGTGTGCCGGGAGTGTATCACCGACGTGAAATATTTATGGCAAAAATGTTTGGATTTTCGTTATTTAAGGGTGTTCAAGATAAAAAAACAGTAGCAATCGGAGATTTTGGGTATTGGATGATGTTGCTTTCATAAAACATGCATATAATAAATAGTAGTATCCTGAAAATAAGGTACAGCAGTCATGGAAAATATTTCCGTACGATTTGAAGGATACGGGTGAAAGAAAACCAAAGAAAGGATAATGCAAACAACCCGCTTTCACCCGTTTTGTTTGCGCCTCAAATGAAAATTCCTGTATTTTCGGTTGGGGTTCGGTATAAAAATGTGACGAAAGATGAAGAATATATGACAGAAGCACTGAAGCTTGCGGAAAAAGCATTTGTAAAACATGAAACCCCGATCGGGTGTGTGATTGTTTATCAGGGCAAAGTTATTTCCAAGGCATTTAACCGGCGTAACAGGAAAAAAAATCCGCTGGCGCATGCGGAAATAATCGCTATTCATAAAGCAAGCAAAAAAATAAAAGATTGGCGTTTGGAAGATTGCACCATGTACGTGACACTGGAACCTTGTCCAATGTGCGCTGGTGCGATTCTGCAGGCGCGCCTGAAAAAAATTGTAATCGGAAGCAAGAGTGACAAATCCGGCTGTGCGGGAAGTGTAGTTAATCTTTTGCAGATGGAGGGGTTCAATCACCGGGTAGAAATCGAAACAGGAGTTTTGGGGCAATCCTGCGGCGAACTGATGAGTAAGTTTTTTCGTAAACTTCGGAACAAGAAATCTTGACAGAAAGAATAAGAAACGATATACTACAGTTATGGAATAAAGTCAATTATAAAGAAGTTTCCGTGCAGCCGGGGAGTCAGCGGTGCCCTGTACCTGCAATCCGCTATAGCAGGGGTGTTATCTTGCCTAGGGTTTCTTAAGGAGAAGCTGCCCTTTATAAGTGGCGTTGACGTTTGGGTCTTACGCAACAGAAATTTGTGAATCGTGTCAGGTCAGGAATGAAGCAGCACTAAGCAAAACCTTCTGTGTGCCGTGAGGCAGCCTGGACCGAGCTAACTGTAAAGGTAACGTTCTCGGAGAGAAAATCGAAGCAAGATGCACGGATTTTTATAAAGAAAGGCAAAGAAAATGGATACAACCCTTAATGTAAACACCGTGAATCAAATTCCAAAGGGAACAGTTATATACCATGTAGATGAACCATTTAATTCAATTTGCTTATTGTTAAAAGGGAGAGTGCTTGTAGAAGCTGACGGAATCAAAACCATCTTCAGCTCAGGTAATTTTTTAGGGGCATGTGATATCAATAATGATAACCATTCCTTTACGTATACGGCGTACGACAATGCGACAGTTTATGCATTTACCGTACAGTCGAACCAGGATTTTGAAAATGTATTGGCAAAAAGTGCGGAGTATTATGGTCTTCTTAATACCTCGTTAAATTTTTTTATTGCGGAATTAAACCGGACATATAAGTCTTTGGAGGAACAATGCAAAAGTATTCGTGAATATATTTTTACAGAGTATGATGCTTATTTGGAAACCGGGAAAAAAACAGGGATATCCGCAGAATATATACCTGCAATTGATACCATGCGAAAAGAGGAGGAGGAGGAACTGACGCCGGAGAAACATATTCCTTATTATGTCGCTTGTTCCGAACTGCATGTTCCGGTACAGAAAGAATTTTATATGGGAAATCCGTTTGTATCCATGTATCATTTTAGGGAGCAGCGGAACTGTGTTTTTTCATTATTGAAAATGTTGTCGGGGCGTTCCAAAGAAATGCTCCGTTATTTTCGCATATTAATTACTGATGAAAAAAACCTGTTTTCACTAATCGCAGGCATGGCGATGAATTTGGGGTATATGGGGAAAGATAATAAAAAAGAATCGGATGTCGTTGATGAGATCATCCAAAAAATAAATGAAATCGAAACATTTTTGATAAATAAGGTGGGACAAAAGGTTTCGGTCAACAGAAAGAAAATAGAAAAGATTTATTTATTACTGATGTCGGGAGAAGTGGCAGAAGATACCGATTTGGAAGCAGAAGAAGATATCAGTGATTTAGAAAATTCAATGGAACAGATTTTATCTTATACGACAATTGAAAAAGAATTAAAAGATGAATTTGTGGAATTGGTGAATCAATTCAAATCCCTTTCCGATAAGTTTGGAAAAGAGGACGGTTCCTCAAAATTAAGGAGAAAGATAGCCTCTCACTACTATACGATTTATGAGAAAATTTTTATACAGAGCTTAGAAGACAGCAATCCCCCTACGGCCGTAAGACTATTCCTTACATATGGTTACCTTTGTGAAACCCTCCTAACGGAGGAGCAGTTAAAGGAGTTGGTTAAACTCAGTCCCAAGGATAATTATAAGGACGGCAGCAAGGTGTATACGATGCCGGAGTGGCTGACGGCAATACATGAAATGAGAAAAATGCCTTCCAAAAATGAATTTGATCAGGATTTTGAGCAGTACATAAGACAAGAGCAGATGGAGGGAAAAAGGACGAAGGAAGAACTGAATGAGTTGCAGACGAATCCAAAAGTCCGGGTTCGGTATGAGATTCAAAATGTATTCCAATATGCGAACCGTGTCCTTTACGGCAGAGCAACAACATTTGTTCCGATCTTATGTTCCGAGGGATTTATGTCAGCACTTTCCGGCTGTTATCTTACGGCGGACCGGCTGAATGCCCAGATTGCAGAAATTGAAGCGATTGATTTTTCGATTTTTTACCGGGAAAAGGTTGTATTTTATAAAGAAGCGAATATAACGAAAGAAAACGTTGTAAAAAGATATTGTCCTGATATTTTGCTCTTTCCGATGTACGGACAAAATGCATTGATGTGGCAGGACATTGTAGGCAAGAAAAAGACAACGAAAGGAAGAATTTTATTTCCGATATTTTTTGAATCAAACTTAGAAAAAGAAATGATAAAAATGCTGGGAACATTCCGCTGGGAGATTTGCCGTTCCGAGCAGGGGATGCATTGGAACGACCTCCAATACCCTTCCCTGACCAGCGAATATACGGATTATTTACAGTTTTACCGTAAAAATTCATTATTGTCTGCCGACACAAAAGAGAAAGTAAAAACGCAGCTGACACAAAGCAGTAACCGGCACAGAACCGTATTTTCAAAAGACTATGAAGATTGGGTTATACGGGAAGCGAACGGCGGGGTCAGGGTAAATAAAGTAGCAAGGGCAATTCTGGCAACCTACTGTCCGTTCCGTAAGGATATCCGTGACAAGATGAACGGACAGCCGATGAACGCAGAAGCAGGGAAAAGATTTGTATTACAGAGAGCGAAGCAGTTGAAACAGCTTCAAATAAGCTGCAGTAAATTTGACAAAGCAGGAATTCCGATACCGGAAGAGATCGAAAGAACGAGAGAGTATCTAACGAATACGTAAATCAGGTGAAATACAAATGGGTCGACGATATGATACGTTGGTGAAAAGTACACAGATTAGAAAGCTGATTGAAGAGAACAAATATGTCAAAGCTCTTGAAATGCTAGAGAGCCTTGATTTTAGTCGTAATTATATGGTATCTGATTTATATTTATTTGCAAAAGCTTATTTAAAAGCGGACCGCTTTAACGAAGCCAATTCAATCTATCATCAAATATATGAAAAAACCCATACAAAACGAGCGTTAAAAGAATGTATCCTAATGGCTTTGCGAATGGATGAAATCAAAGAAGCCAAAGAGTATTTTTTAGAATATGAATTATCCGGCGAAGCGACTTTGGATTTATACGAACTGCGTTATCGTCTTGCAAAAGCGGAAGGGGTTTCCCGCAATGAATTAATTCAGATATTAGAGAACCTGCGGAAAGAAGAATTTACAGAGGAGTGGGGATTCCAGCTTGCCAAACTATATGAAATGCAAGGAAACCGTGAAAAATGTATTGAAGTCTGCAGCGATATCATACTTTGGTTTGGCACCGGAGCGATTGTCGAAAAATCCAAAGAATTAAAAAAACTGTGTGAAGAAGCCGAGAGCCTTCCGGTTACCGATGAGGAAATACCGGAACCGATAGAGCCGGATAGGGAAGAAGATGTGCCGGAGCCAGCGGAACCGGATAGGGAAGACGGCGTGACGGATTTGATAAAACCGGATAGGGAAAAAGATGTGCCGGAGCCGATGGAACCGGAAGTAAAAAATGGCGTGACGGATTTGATGGAATCGGAAACAGAAAAAAACGTACCAAAACCAATGCGGAATCCGGAAGAAATATTGGAACCGATAAAATCCGACAGGAAAAAAGAAGTATTAGAGCCGACGAAACCGGATGTAACAATAAAAATACCGATTTCTCCGGCAAAAAAAGTGCGTCCGAAAAAAGCAGAAATAAAATCGGACAAGACTGTACGAGAAGAAATTAGGAAACCTTTGAACGCTGAGCCGGTCGGGGCATATATTATTGATGAGGAAAATATTTATTTATCCGACAATGGATTTTCCTATTTCACATTGAAAGATACAATTTTGCAGTTAAAAAACGGTTCGGACAGAAAGAATTTTATTATTACGGGCGGAGAAGACCGTATTGTTGTCGCTGTTGCCAAGAAAATATTAAAACAATTGGCAGCAATAGGATATTATAAGGCTGGTAATTTTGCGGAGATTGATGCCGAGAAGTTAAACCGTATCAAACTGGATGATTGGATGAATAAATTGATTGGCGGAGGACTTTTGATTTTAAACGCCCAGAATATTTCTCCGAAAGCGAAAACCCAGTTGATTGGCGTTATGGAAAAGCATGAGGGTAATTTGGTAGTCCTCTTGTCCGGAGAGTTTGATGAACTGGACAGTTGGTTGAATTATCACAGGGATATTGAAAGCAGCTTTTATTATAAGGTTAAATTATAACGAATCTAATTTATATGAACCTGAATACGTATGATATAAAGTTTATGAAATCAATCCATATTTCATGCAAATGAAAAAAACAGTTTCAATTTTGTCATAAATATGATATACTCTACCCTATGGATGAAAACGTATATAAACATGGAGGTAATTCATGAAACAATATATAATTAAAGGCGGGAAACCGTTACGCGGAAGTGTTACGATCGGAGGAGCCAAAAACTCGGCATTAGGGATTTTAGTGGCGTCCGTAATGACAAACGAGCCTGTTATTGTCGAGAATTTGCCGGATATCGGTGACGTTCAGGTATTGCTGAATGCCATTCGGGAAATCGGTGCAATTGTAGAGCAAATTGATGAACATACGGTGCGGATTAATGCGTCACTGGTTGGCGATGTCTGCATGGATTATGACTTTATTCGCAAGATTAGAGGTTCTTATTATTTTATAGGAGCAATGCTTGGCAAGCGTCGGAAAGCAACGGTTGCTTTGCCGGGAGGCTGTCAGATCGGAACCCGTCCGATTGATCAGCATATAAAAGGGTTTGAAGCATTAGGCGCAAAAATATCAATTGAGCATGGAAATGTGGAGGCCGTTACGGATAAATTAGTAGGAAGCCATATTTACCTTGATTGTATCAGCGTCGGTGCAACCATAAATATTATGATGGCGGCATGTATGGCGGAAGGAAAAACCATTATCGAGAATCCGGCAAAGGAGCCGCATATTGTTGATGTGGCAAACTTCCTGAACAGTATGGGCGCGGATATAAAAGGCGCCGGTACGGATACCATAAGAATCCGCGGGGTAGAATCACTTCATGGAACGACCTACTCGATCATTCCGGATCAAATCGAAGCGGGAACCTATATGATGGCGGCGGCAGCGACCGGCGGTGATGTATTGATTCAAAATGTGATACCGAAGCATTTGGACGTTATAAGCGCTAAATTGATTGAGATTGGCGTTACCGTCGAGGAATACCCGGATGCTGTCCGCGTTATTGCCAATAAAAAGCTTCGCCACACCAATGTAAAAACATTTCCCTATCCCGGTTTCCCGACGGATATGCAACCGCAGTTTGCGGCACTGCTCTCACTGTCGGAGGGGACCAGTATGGTGACGGAAACGGTTTTTGAAGACCGTTTAAAATATACCTCGGAGCTTTGCCGTATGGGAGCCAAAATCAAAGTAGAAGGAACGACGGCATTTATTACCGGAGTTGACGGATTAGAAAGTGCAGCCGTATGTGCGCCGGATCTTCGTGCCGGAGCAGCATTGGTAATTGCGGCACTGGCAGCCGACGGATATACAACCATTGACCAGATTGAATATATCGAAAGAGGATATGAAGGGGTCTGTGAGAAAATACGTAATCTTGGCGGTGTCATGGAAAAAATAGATATTGATGATAACAGTGATATACAAAGATTTAAGCTTCGCGCGAGCAATCAGTAGTAAAGTGACATGCAGATTTTACACTTCGCGCGAGCATCAATAATAAAATGACATACAAAATTACACTTCGCGCAGGCAGTGAATAATAAGGAGAAAAAATGAAAATAGAAACAAAATGCTTACATTCCGGTTACACGCCGGAGAACGGAGAACCGCGGGTGGTTCCGATCGTACAGAGCACTACTTATAAATATAATTCTACAGAAGAGTTAGGCGATATCTTTAATTTGCCGGACAGGCATATCTATTCCCGATTTTCAAACCCAACCGTAGACGCTGTAGAGAAAAAAATTGCCGATTTGGAAGGCGGAGTAGGCGCGATGTGTACTTCTTCCGGACAAGCGGCTTCTCTCATTTCTATCCTAAATATTTGCAATGCGGGAGATAGTTTTATCAGTACCGGAGCAATCTATGGGGGAACGGTCAATTTATTTGCGGTAACCTTAAAGAAAATGGGGATTGAGTGTATTTTTATAGATGCAGAAAGCTCAGAGGAAGAAATTCAGGCAGCTATGAAACCGAATACCAGAGCATTTTTTGGTGAAACTTTGGCCAATCCGGCGCTGACCGTTTTGGATATTGAAAAATTTGCAGGGATAGCTCATAAAAATAAGCTGCCGCTGATTATTGACAATACATTTCCGACACCGATTCTGTGCAGACCGATTGAATTTGGCGCCGACATTGTTGTTCATTCCACATCGAAATATATGGATGGTCATGCACTGCAAGTAGGGGGTGTGATCGTAGACGGAGGAACATTTGATTGGACAAACGGCAAGTTCCCTGAGTTTACGGAGCCTGACGAATCTTATCATGGAGTGGTTTACTCAGAATTGTTCGGTAAATCCGCATACATAATTAAGGCGAGAATGCAACTGATGCGGGATTTCGGGGCGTACCCGTCTGCAAATTCTGCATTCTTATTAAATCTTGGGCTGGAAACCTTGGCAATCCGTATGGAGCGTTATTGTAAAAATGCAAAAAAGGTCGCGGAGTATTTTGCTTCATCCGATCAAGTCGAAAGTGTCGTATACCCAGGATTGGAAGGGGACGTTTATTATGAACGTGCCAAAAAATATTTACCGGATGGAACAAGCGGCGTTATCTCCTTTACGATAAAAGGCGGCAGGGAAGCGGCAATCAAATTTATGGACAGCTTGAAGCTTGCTTCAAATGAAGTCCATGTTGCCGATATCCGTACCTGTGTACTGCATCCGGCAAGTGAAACGCATCGTCAGCTTACCGACGAACAACTGCTTGCAGCAGGAATTAATCCCGGTATGATACGGTTTTCCGTAGGGCTGGAAAATGCGGAGGACATTATTGACGACATCAAGCAGGCTTTTATCTGATTTTTTGTGTTTTGTCACATAGAATAACTTTCTGCCGACAGGCAGATATACAGCATAGACAATAAATGCGGCACAAGCAATACATACAGCATAAGCAAAACATAAGCGGCTGGTTAAAAACACAGCCGCTTATGTTTTGTTTTTCACTGCTCAGACATAAAAAATCTCAATACCCGAAAATCTAGCGTTTCCATGTAACCTTACGGTTTTTTCAAAATCATTATGGGAACGTCCTTTGTGTTCGTCGATACCGCCAAGGAATGTTTCCATGCCATTTTCCACATTCCAATTTCTCGGTAAGTAGAGTTCTATCCCGCTGAATGAAGCCTCAAGATAAATATCTGCGGAATCTCCCTGAATTATGGCATTATCAAAATATACTTTAATGCCGCCGAAATCACACTGTAAGTTCGCCCTTTTAAAATTATCGGATTCGATATATTTAATACCGGTACTGAAACGGGTGCTGAACACAACCGTATTCCCATCAGAGGAATTAATAACCTCCGGCTGAACGTCAGAATCTGAAACCGTTTCGCTCCAATGACTGTGATAATGGCTGGTTGACCACCACGAATTTTTTTTCTTGTGAAAAATAACACTTAATCCGATACTTCCGAGCAGTGCCGTAAGCAGGACTGTCCAAGGGGTCAAAGCAGTGATTCCCCACTCATTGTCAAATAAGATACATAGACATGCCGCAGGAAATAAAATTCCCGCAAAGTTTAGTCTGGGGATGCTATAAAGGATAATTCCTCCCAAGCCAACCGATAAAATAACGGTCACCAGACTGATGTCACCAAGATACCCCATTCTCTCTGTTATAATCATAACTGCCGCTAAGAGGAAAACCCCTCCCACATATAAACTATGAACTTTTCGTTTCATAAAACAACCTCCAATCTTTCCGATTTATCGTTTCTTCCATTTTTCCTCCAGACGATTTGCAAGTGCCTTATAGTAATGGCGTGAAACGTAAACTTTCTTGTGTGTGCTGTTAAACTCAACAACACTGGAGGCGGTCAGGTTTTTGGTAACCGAATAGACATGATTGATGTTGATAATGGTGGATTTAGATATCCGCAGAAAATATCCGGGTAAAAAGTCTTCCAATTCGTATAACCGTAAGTCCGTCATAAAAATACTTTCCGCCGTATGTGCTTTGATCTCCCTTTCCGATGTTTCAAAAAACAAGATATCTTTCAGAGGAATATAATAATGGGTCATTCCTTTCTTTAACATCATGCATTCGGGAGATGAATCTTCCCGGACAATAAACCGCTGGATATTCTGAATCGGATCATTCAATTGCCGGCATTGAATAATCACTTCATCTTCGACCAATGTTTTGTCAATTTCGATTCGTACCTTCACCATCTCACCTCTTTCCCATTTGATTTTTTGGGATTAATCTTATTATAGCAATGTCTGTTTATTTGTAAATAGAAAACAGGCAAGTGGTTGTTTTCTGATGCTGACAGGTAATTTTACCGTATTGAAAGTTATTTCTGTTCCCATACGGTTCCCTCTCTTGTATCTTTGATGGTGATACCCTTTGCAGATAGCTCTTCGCGGATGGCATCGGCGGTTTTGAAGTCTTTTGCCTTTTTTGCTTCGGCTCNNTGCGGCAAGGTTTTCGTCGATACGCTTGTTTGAGAATTCATTGGCTTTTTTTAATAAATCAAGGGATAGGACACGGTCAAACTGATCCAATAAATAAAGCTTGGTTTTATCATTCGTATCCATTTTTAATACATCATACAATACGGATACCGCAAGTGAGGTGTTTAAGTCGTTGGCAAGGGCGGCCTCAAAATTTGCTTCCGCCAAAGTGACGGCAGCGGAGTCAAGGGTATGAGCATCTTCGGCATATAAAGAGCGGATTTTTTTGATCAGTTTATGGTAGGCGGCTGCGGAATTGTCCAGTGCTTCGTAAGTGAAAACAAGCGGTTTGCGGTAGTGCGACTGTAAACAAAAGAAGCGGTAAACAACAGGGTCGTAACCCTTTTCTTCTAAGAGGGAAACCGTCAGGAAATCACCTTTTGATTTGCTCATTTTTCCGCTCGCATCATTCAGGTGGTGTATATGGAACCAGTAATTACACCATTTATGCCCAAGATATGCTTCGCTTTGGGCAATTTCATTTGTGTGATGCGGAAATACACTGTCAATGCCGCCGCAGTGTATGTCAAGGGTTTCACCCAGATGTTTGATGCTGATGCCGGAGCATTCAATATGCCAGCCGGGATAACCGGTTCCCCAAGGGCTGTTCCATTTGAGGGATTGATCCTCAAACTTGGATTTGGTAAACCATAGGACAAAGTCGGTTTTGTTACGCTTGTTGATGTCCTCTTCCACATCTTCTCTTGCGCCGACGGCGAGTTCTGCTTCGTTCTGACGGTTAAAAACATAGTATTCGTCCAGCTTGGAGGTATTAAAATATACATTGCCGCCGCTTATATAGGCGTAACCGGTTTCGATTAGTTTTTCAATCATGCGGATATAATCGCCGATACAGTTCGTTGCCGGTTCGATAATGTCCGGGGTTTTTATGTTCAGCTTGCGGCAGTCGGAGAAGAATGCCTCGGTATAGAATTCAGCAAGCTCTAAAACGGTTTTGTTTTCACGCTTCGCACCGGCAAGCATTTTATCATCGCCCGTGTCGCCGTCACTGGCTAAATGCCCGACGTCGGTTATATTCATAACCCTGGTCAAATCATAGCCGGCATAACGAAGGTATTTTTCTAAAATGTCTTCCATGATATAAGAGCGCAGATTGCCGATATGAGCATAATGATATACGGTTGGTCCGCACGTATACACAGACACTTTTCCTTCACGGTTTGGGA
>DBDL01000177.1 GCA_002293545.1 Lachnoclostridium sp. UBA933
AACGGTTTTAGGGCTGATTGGTGATACACAGCACCTGAACGAGGATCTTATTAGCGGTATGAGCATTGTCGAACGGGTGCAGCGTATCAGTGAGCCGTATAAGAATGCAAACCGTAAATTTCATACGGAAGATACTGTGATAGACATAAACGGTCATAAAATCGGAGGCGGATATTTTCAATTTATTGCCGGGCCGTGTTCGGTGGAATCCTCCGAACAAATTTGTGAAATTGCAAAACAGGTACATGGGGCGGGAGCCAATTTTTTAAGGGGCGGAGCATTTAAGCCGCGGACTTCCCCGTATGCATTCCAGGGATTGCGCGGAGAGGGAATTGAGCTTTTGCTGAAAGCAAAGGAACTTACCGGAATGCCGATTGTCAGTGAGATTATGAATGCAAATCATCTGGATATGTTTGAGCAGGTGGATGTCATTCAGGTCGGGGCGCGCAATATGCAGAATTTTGAGCTTTTGAAGGAACTGGGCAGCCTGCGAAAGCCGATTTTGCTCAAGCGCGGATTTATGANNTGCTGAAAGAGCTGGGTAAGCTGGACAAGCCGATTCTTTTGAAACGGGGTCTTGCCAATACATTGGAAGAATTATTGATGAGTGCCGAGTATATTATGTCGGAGGGGAATGGACAGATTATTTTGTGTGAACGCGGAATCCGCACATTTGAAACCTCCACCCGCAACACCTTGGATATTTCGGCAATCCCGATACTAAGACAGATGACGCATCTGCCGGTTGTGATTGATCCGAGCCATGCCGCGGGAATTGCGAAGCTGGTATATCCGCTTTCTATGGCGGCGGCGGCGGCAGGAGCCGACGGATTGATTATCGAAGTGCATAACGATCCGGCCCATGCACTTTGTGACGGACCGCAATCCATTGAACCGGAGGACTTTGCAAAGCTGTCGGAGGATGTACTGCGGGTATTGGATATTGTCGGTAAAAGATGCGGTTAAAAAGCGGGCGGCTGAGATAACGGGGTTTCCGCAAAAATGAACGAGAGTCTGCGGACCATTTTATTATAAAACCATCAAATGAAGAACAGAAATCTGCTGACCTTTTTGTCATAAAATCCATTAAATGAAGAACGGAAATCCGCCGACTTTTTTACAATAAAAACCATCAAATAAAGAACGAGAGGGAAATAAATCAATGAATATAGAAGAATTACGGGAAAAAATTGATGCCATTGACAACGAATTATTAGGCTTATTTGAACAGCGCATGGAGCTTGCAAAGGAAATCGGTATTTATAAAAAAGAGCATTCTCTGCCGATCCGGAACCGGGAGAGGGAACGCAAAATCCTTTACCGGATGTATGAAAAGGCAAAACCGGAATTATCGGTATATGCTAAATCCCTGTTTGCGTCCTTGTTTGAAATGAGCAGCGGTTATCAGGGAATGCTGAACCGGACAGAGTCCCATGTCAAGAACTTGATAGAGGAAGCGGTTCAAGGCACGGCAGAACATTTCCCTTCCGGTGCGGTTGTCGCGTGTCAGGGAATCGAAGGTGCCTATTCACAGGCGGCATGTGACAAGATATTTTCGACGGCAGATATCACATACTTTGACAGCTTTGAAGGTGTTTTCGGTGCTGTGGACAGCGGCTTGTGCCGTTACGGGATATTGCCGTTAGAAAACAGTACGGCGGGTTCGGTCAATGAAGTATACGATTTGATGAGCCGTTACCAGTGTTATATTGCGCGGAGCATTAAGCTTCCGGTAAGCCATACGTTATTGGCGGCACCGGGGGCGAAGATTGATGAAATCATGGAAATATTTTCACATGATCAGGCAATCCGCCAATGCAGTAATTTTTTGAAATCCTTAGACGAGGTAAAGGTTACCGGATGTGAGAACACGGCAGTTGCGGCAAAGCAGGCGGCAGATACCGGAAGAAATGACACGGCAGTAATCTCTTCTAAAGATTGTGCCGAGCTTTACGGATTGTCCGTTCTGTCTTACAATATTCAAAATTCCGACAACAATTATACCCGTTTCATATGCATCTCAAAAGAACCGGAGATTTATCCGGGGGCGAATAAAACGAGTTTGGTCCTGGCATTGAACCATAAACCCGGAATGCTTTATCATGTCCTGGCAAAGTTCAACGCTCACGGAATCAATTTGGATAAACTGGAAAGCCGCCCGATTTCGGGACAGGAATTTGAGTTTAAATTTTATTTTGATATTGATACCCCTGTTATTTCGGATGACCTGAAACAGATGCTGGCGGAACTGGAAGCGGAAACAGACATGTTCAGGTACTTGGGAACTTATCAGGAATATTAATCCAACGAAAAGAAAGGAATAAGGAAATGATCAGACCGTTACTTTCAGAAGCCAGAAAAATTGACGCGAATCAGTATCGAATGATACCAATCAGTATGGAAATTTTTTCGGATATGGTGACTCCGATTGAAGTTTTGAAACGATTAAAAAATATAAGCGGACACTGCTTTATGTTAGAAAGCGCGGAAGACTCAAAAAGGTGGGGGAGGTATACTTTTTTAGGCTTTGACCCCATAATGGAAATCACCTGTCTGGACAAGACGATGAAAATTCAATCCGGTGACGATACGGAAATATTTCAGACAGATAATCCGAATCGCCATATCCAGAAAATAATAGAGCAGTGCAGGAGTATTAAATTTGATTACTTACCTCCGTTTACCGGCGGACTTGCAGGTTATTTTTCATATGATTATGCCAAGTACACCGAACCGAAGCTTGACTTGAATGCCTATGATGAAGAACATTTTAATGATGTGGACCTAATGCTTTTTAATAAAGTGATTGCATTTGACCATTACTGTCAAAAGCTGTTTTTCATTATCAATATACGAACGGAGGATATTGAAACAGAATACCAAAAAGGGGTGGCAGAGCTTGAATCCATGAAAGAACTGATTCAAAGCGGTAAGCCGGGGCAGATAGAAACGGCGGAACTGAAATCCGAAGTGAAAGCGTTGTTTACGAAAGAGGAATATTGCGGAATGGTAAACAAAGCAAAAGAACTTATTAAAGAAGGGGATATTTTTCAGGTTGTATTATCGAACCGCTTTGAAGCAGAGTTTGAGGGAAGTCTTTTTGATACATACCGTATCTTGCGGACACTCAATCCGTCGCCGTACATGTTTTATTTTGGCGGAAGTGATTTAGAAATTGCAGGGGCGTCGCCGGAAACTCTGGTTAAGCTAAAAGACGGCAGGCTGTTCACGTTTCCGCTCGCCGGAACCCGTCCGCGCGGCATGACCGACGGAGAGGATATGCGGCTGGAAAAAGAACTGCTTGCCGATGCAAAAGAGCTTGCCGAGCATAATATGCTGGTGGATTTGGGGCGTAACGACTTGGGTAAAATCAGTGAGTTCGGTTCCATAGAGGTTGAAAAATACATGTCAATCCTGCGGTTTTCCCATGTTATGCATATCGGCTCTACCGTAAGCGGGAAAATCCGGGAAGATAAAACGGGATTGGATGCGGTCAACGCTGTTTTGCCGGCAGGAACCTTGTCGGGGGCACCGAAGATTCGTGCCATGCAGATTATCAATGAATTGGAGCAAAACAAACGGGGGATTTACGGAGGTGCCGTCGGGTATCTTGATTTTACGGGAAATATGGACACATGTATTGCAATACGGATTGCTTATAAAAGAAAAAATAAGGTTTTTATCCGTGCCGGTGCCGGAATCGTTGCCGACAGCGACCCCGAATCGGAATATAAGGAATGCCTGAATAAATCTGCGGCAGTAATCAATGCGCTGAAACAATCCATAGGAGGGATTGATGAATGATACTTTTGATTGATAACTACGATAGTTTTTCATATAATTTGTACCAGTTAATCGGGGCTGTTGACCCGGATATCAAGGTTGTACGGAATGATATGATTTCAGCCGATGAGATAAAGCATATTTCGCCGGAGCGTATCGTCATATCACCCGGACCGGGGAAACCGTCTGATGCGGGGATTTGCATTGAGGTGATAAAACGGTTTTATGATAGGATACCGATTTTAGGGATTTGCCTTGGACATCAGGCAATCTATGAAACTTTCGGCGGTGTTGTGTCTTATGCAAGTCAGTTGATGCATGGGAAAGCGTCGGAAGTAACCGTTGATGTAGGAAACGAATTGTTCAAGGGATTTCTGCCTGCCATAAAAGCGGCGAGATATCACTCATTAGCAGCTCAAAAGGATACGGTCCCCGATGAGCTGCGAGTGATTGCATGGACAGAGGACGGTGAAATCATGGGAGTCTGTCATAAGGAATATCCGGTGTATGGTGTACAGTTTCATCCGGAATCAATCCTTACTCCGGACGGAAATAAAATAATCCGGAATTTTTTTTCTGTGCAGAATCGTAAATGATTCCAGTGTACTAAACAGTATATAGACTAAAGTAAAAAGCGGAGTATGCTTTCAAATAAATGCGGAAGTCAATACCCACCAAAGTCAAGATGTTCCAAAATGATTTTAGTGGGTATTTTATTACAGTGATTCTATATGAAACGACATAAAAACTGTCATTTCATATTTATAAAGTCTGTTCAATAGAAGTTGTATTGTAAAAACTATGCGGCAAAAGCTATTCTACAAAATCAACCTCAATACTGCCGTTTGACGTATCAGCGAAAAGTGTTTTGCTACCGTTCTCATCAAAGTTTTCCGGCAGGTTATTATGGGCATTGGAGGTATGACTGGTAATCTTAAAATCCGTCATGCGTCCGACGACTGTTCCGGTGATTCGTGAATTTGAAGTATCAAAATATAAAGAATCCGCCTTTACCCGATCCAGTGAAATATGTCCGTTTGACGTATCTAAGCGGATATCTTTTCCTTGAATATTATCGGTTTCTATTTTGGAATTAGAGGTTTTTACATCAATAACATTTTCAGAAATTACATCGCGCATTTCGACCGTGCCGTTTGATGTAATGAAATGGATATCGGTTCCCTTTACATTATCCGCAATGATTCTGGAGTTAGAGGTATCTGCCCGAAGTTCCCCCGGAAGAGCGATATCATGCAGTTCAATGCGTCCGTTGCTTGTCAGGACATCAATATTTCCCGCATAGGCATCGGGGATACTTATGGTGACGTCATCGGATTCAAAATTAAAATACCATGTGATACCGATGTACTCATACCAACGCTTTTTCCATGAATATTCAATGGAAAGCGTTTCACCCATTTCTGAAATAACATAATGATTTTTATCATTGTCGCTGTAAGTAATACGGATTTTATCGTCCTTCGACGGAACGACATTGATTCCCTTGTTGGAATCATCAAATTTAATGGATTTGAATGCATCTGCCGAAGCAACATACTCTCTCTGTTCGTAACCGCTGCCCTCATTTAACATGCCGTCGTCAAAGCCTGCGGCAATCATTGCTCCAAGGCATATTACGAATCCTATAATCAATAATCCAATGGATATGATAAATACTGTGGTTTTTGTTTTCATGGGTTGCCTCCTTTTCGTATAAACAGTGATTTTATTTTCTCCAGACTCCATTTTGCACCCTCGATTGATTTTTGTCCAAACCGGAGAGCAGGATTAATCAGTAAAATCGATCCGCCGATCATCATCATGGAAGCACCGATATTAAGTACGCCGTACGGCACATTCGTACCGAGATGGAAGAAAGCGGCAATAAATACTGCCACACCTCCGATAGCTAAAGTAAATACCAATAAAAAGAATGAAAAAACCAATGCGGCGGTAGTAACAAATAAGGCAAACACAACAGCTCCCGCAGCAATCAAAAGAGAAAACCAAACCGGAAAACCGACAATAAGTAAAACGACGTTAAGGCTGCTGATTGGTTTGGAAACCTTTGCATTGATTAACGCTGGAAGAGGTGTTTCACCAATCAAACGATTTCGTATGGTATCAATGGAATCAAGACCGGCAACGGCATCTTCTTCCGCCGTGCCGTCCTCCATACGGTCCTCAATTATTTCACGGTAATAGTCAATTGCCCTCTCATAGTCGGGTATATCTTTTAACTCGTTTTCAAGTAAACCCAGAAATTCAGATTTCGTCATGTGAAGTATCCTCCTTGATAAATTGATAGATTGCCATCATCTCTTTGAAATCGGATAAGAATTCCGATATTTTTTCTTCGCCTTTTTCTGTTATTTTATAATATTTGCGTAATCGGCTATTATATTCAACAGAGTAAAAGGTGACGCATTCGCTTGCTTCTAAGCGTTTCAGAATCGGATACAGTGTGGATTCGGATATTTCAACATAAGGGGAAACATCCTTTATTATCTGGTATCCATAGGAATCTTCTTTTTGTAAAGCTGATAAAACACAGACTTCTAAAATTCCGCGTTTTAATTGAATATCCATAAAAAATACCTCCTTTTGCAATATACTATACCACGCATAGTAATATGTGTCAAGTAGTATTTTTCATTTTATTCAAAAAGATTAATCATTCGGGAAACACAAGGTCAGAGAAGAAAAGAGGCAGTTTTTTCTTGAATTCGTTGTATGCCAGTTCTGCAACCTCTCTCATTTGGGGATGAGCCGCTTTGTCCAAACGAAGCGTAAAGAAGTGCCGCCAAGCGCGAAGATTCATGGTAACCACAATTTCGGTTTTTAATGAATTCGGCAGGACGGAACGGGCTTCCTGCGGGGTTGCGCCTAAATCCAACATCTTAAAGTAAGCCTGCTCCGCCGCGTTCATTGCTTCCTGCCATACATGATAAAGAGCCTTGTCTTTTTCATTATTCAGATCATAATGGAAACCTCCCGCCAAATCAATGACGGTAATTTGCCGGTCAAATTTCTCATCGGCATAATTGCAGTAACGTGTGCTTTCTTGACTGTAGCTGGCAATCCGGTGACGGACGATTTCGTGTGACACGCCGCGGTCGCATACCATACGCACGGTAATGGATTCATGTTCGATTACGGATTCGTGTCCTCTCTTTAAAATATTACCGATAAACCGTTCTGCGGATTCATCGGTCATTTTTGATTCGCTTTTATAACATACACGTCCGATTTTTTCAAGTTTTTTTAAGATATCATTGTAATCATTCATCGAGATGATTTCGATATAAGGTTGGATGTTTTGCATAAATTCTCCGTTTCTTGGTTGGGTTATCGTTTTTCTAATTGTAACATAAGCCTTAAAAGCTGTAAACTCTTTACCTAGGCGGGCAGGAAATTTTGATTGACAATGAATCATGGTAGGGATATACTAAAATACATATTTATTGGAAGCTGAGGTGCGATTGGATGAAGATTATTTTAAAAGACGGTTCTGTCAAAGAGTATGCAGGGGAAATGTCGGTTTACGATATCGCGGGGGATATCAGTGAAGGCTTGGCAAGGGTTGCCTGTACGGCGGAATTAGACGGACAGATTGTGGATTTGAGGACGATGGTATCAGAGGGGGAGCATACCCTTACTATATTGACATTCGATGCGGAGGAGGGGAAGTCGGCATACCGGCATACGGCATCTCATATATTAGCGCAAGCGGTAAAAAGACTATATCCGGAAGCAAAGCTGGCAATCGGACCAGCAATTAAAGACGGATTTTATTATGATTTTGATATGGACAGCTTGGATCGTGCCGCATTGGACGGAATTGAAAAAGAGATGAAAAAGATTATAAAGGAAGGTGCGCGTATTGAGCGTTTCACACTTCCCAGAAAAGAAGCGGTTGATTTTATGCAGAAGAAAGAGGAGCCGTATAAAATAGAATTGATTGAGGACTTACCGGAGGGCGAAGAAATTTCCTTTTATCAGCAGGGCGATTTTGTGGATTTATGTGCGGGACCGCATTTGATGAGCACGAAAGGGGTAAAAGCCATCAAGCTGATTTCCTCGTCGGGAGCGTATTGGAGAGGGAGTGAAAAAAACAAGTCACTGACCCGTATTTACGGAACCGCATTTCATAAAAAAGAGGATTTGAATGCTCATTTGGAGCATCTGGAAGATATAAAGAAGCGGGATCACAACCGCCTTGGCAGGGAGATGAAGTTATTTACGACATCGGATATTGTCGGGCAGGGACTTCCGCTTATGATGCCGAAAGGTGCTAGGATACTTCAAATTTTGCAGCGGTGGATTGAGGATGAAGAAAGCAAACGGGGTTATGTTCTTACCAAAACCCCTTATATGGCAAAGAGTGATTTGTTTAAATTATCCGGTCATTGGGATCATTATAAAGAGGGGATGTTTATTATCGGTGATTCGGAGAAAGAAGAAGATTTATTGGCACTGCGTCCGATGACATGTCCGTTTCAGTTTTCTATTTATAATGCGGAGGCTCACAGCTACAAGGACTTGCCGATTCGGTATAATGAAACGTCTACACTGTTTCGGAACGAATCCTCCGGTGAAATGCACGGCTTGATTCGGGTACGACAGTTTACGCTGTCAGAAGGGCATATTGTATGTACGCCGGAGCAATTGGAACAGGAATTCAGGGATACGATCTCGCTGATTAAATATATTATGACGACACTGGATATTGAGAAAGATATTACGTATCGTTTTTCCAAATGGGATCCCAACAATACCGAAAAATACATTAATGAGCCGGAGGCATGGGAAAACAGCCAGAATCGGATGAAAGAAATACTGGATAAACTCGAAATCCCTTATACGGAGGCAGAAGACGAAGCGGCATTTTACGGTCCGAAGCTTGATTTGCAGTTTGTCAATGTGCATGGAAAGGAAGATACCATCATTACAATACAGATAGATTTTGCACTGGGAAAAAGACTGAATATGCTGTATACCGATGCCGGCGGAGAGAAAAAGAACCCTTGGGTTATCCATCGTTCTTCGATTGGATGTTACGAAAGAACACTGGCAATGCTGATAGAAAAGTATATGGGAATGTTCCCGACATGGCTTTGTCCCGAACAGGTGCGTATTCTGCCAATCTCCGAGAAGTACGCCGATTACGCCGGGAAAGTAAGAGATGAGTTATTGGAGCATGATATTCGGGCGGAAGCGGATTACAGAAGTGAAAAAATCGGTTATAAAATCAGGGAAGCAAGGTTGGGAAGAATCCCCTATCTATTGATTGTGGGACAGGAAGAAGAAGAAAACAATACGGTAGCCTTGCGCAGCAGGTATAAGGGCGATGAGGGGAGCAGGAAGCTGTCTGATTTTATAGCAGAGATCAGAGAGGAAATCAGAACAAAACAAATCAGAAAAGCAGAAACAGTTTGACAAACCATTGTGCAAACATGACGAAAATGCCGAAGTAAATATATCCAATACGGAATTTCATGCCGCGGATAATCGGAGCGGATGGTTTCCGGAGCTTATTTATAATCAAAGCCCAGGTATGTGTACTCAGGAACAAAGCATAGAATATGAATATATATATTACGATAGGATGATATCGAAAACTGGAAAGGAAGTGAAATGAAAAGAACGATTCAATCGCCCGTGTCATACCGCAGCCGGGGCATGGAATATGGGTTGCCGCATAGAAATAACAGGGGGGGAGAGCGCGATGCAGCGAAAGAATTCCGGTGATTTGCAAGGTTCCGAATAGGATGCCGGCAGCGATTAGAAATAATCCGAGGCTGCAGCAAATATATTCCGGTGATTTATCTTTCCAAATTTTCATTGTAAACACCATTCCTTTTTATATTTTCGATACAGAAAAGCAAGCGGGCAGTATCAGGCTTCTGTGATTTATTATACATGGCGGACAGCAAAATTGCAATCATATATTAAGCGGGGTGATGCGTGCTGCGAAAGAAATATATTAAATAATGATGCGCAGAAATGTGCGCAGGAATGGAGAGTATTATGGATGTGAATCTCAAAAAGGTAATAGATGAGCGTACTTCAAGAAGGAAGTATCTGAAAACAGAAATTGAACCGTCGACGGCGGAGGCTCTGCAAAATTATATACAGGAGATCAGCGGGAAATCAAATTTAAAAATGCAATTAATTTTGAATGATGAAACGGTTTTCAAAGGATTCCGTAAAAGCTACGGGATGTTTTCCGGCGTAAGAAATTATATAACACTGGTAGGAAAAGCGAACGATGATTTGCAGATGGAGAAGCTCGGATATTATGGCGAACAGGTGGTATTGTATGCGACGGCTCTTGGATTGGGAACCTGCTGGGTAGGCGGTACCTTTGACCGGACGTCTTGCAAAGCAGAGCTTTCCGCAGGTGAAAGCGTGATTTGTGTTATCGCTGTCGGAAATGTAAAAGAGAGGATGAGCACAAAAGAAGAATTTATTTATACCATGATACACCGTAAGGCAAAGGAGCTTGAGCAATTATATATTTCAGACACACCGATACCGGACTGGTTCAGGGAAGGAATGGAAGCTGTCAAAAAAGCACCCTCCGCGGTAAACAGACAGCCGGTAAAATTAACGTATAAAGAGAACGAAGTCACGGCATTTGTTGAAGATATAAAGAATCAGGGAGTTGCATTGGATTTGGGAATTGCGAAGCTGCACTTTGAGCTTGGTGCCGGCGGCGGAGTATGGGATTTCGGAAACTTCGGAAAATTTGTGAGAAAGTAAGTCTGTTTTACAACTTGCAAAGAGGAAAAGAATAAAATTTATTTAATCCTTGACAAGGTATGATTTCCCATGTTAGAATAATATTTGTATGTTAAGCAGAGTACCCACTCTCACCTTGCTGTATAGTATAATACTATCACACAGTTATGGTTTCTATATTTTTGACTGCTGTCTATTCAGCATTCAATTTGTACGTGGATATCTCTTTTCATACAGGATATCGACGTTTTTTATTTTATATGGAGGTGTAAGGAAATTAGCGATTTAATGATTAACGAGCAAATTCGTGACAAAGAAGTTCGCGTAGTTGGAGAAGATGGAGAACAATTGGGGATTATGTCTGCAAAAGAGGCATATCTGATGGCAAGAGAGGCATCTCTTGACCTAGTGAAGATATCACCGGGTGCGAAGCCTCCAGTCTGCAAGATTATTGATTACGGCAAGTATCGCTATGAGCTTTCCCGCAAGGAAAAGGAAGCGAGGAAAAAGCAAAAGACACTTGAAGTCAAAGGCGTTCGTCTATCTCCGAATATTGATACAAACGACCTCAAAACCAAAGCAAGTCAAGCCAGAAAGTTTTTACAAAAAGGCGATAAAGTAAAAGTGTCGCTTCGTTTTCGCGGAAGAGAGATGGCGCATATTGATGTTGGCAGAGGTATCATGAATAATTTTTACGATCTTCTGAGTGATGTTGCTGCAATCGACAAACCGCCGAGAATGGAAGGAAGAAGTATGGTAATGTTCTTATCTCAAAAGAAGTAAGGACTTTAACATAAACCAGATGAAAGAGAGATTGTGCAAAGCACAGGCTTTCTGACAAATAAGGAGGAAATATCATGCCAAAAATGAAAACCAAAAGGTCGGCTGCGAAGCGTTTTAAAGTGACAGGGACCGGAAAACTTGTAAGGAACAAAGCAAACAAAAGTCATATATTAACGAAGAAGTCGCCTAAGAGGAAAAGAAATTTAAGAAAGCAGACTTTAGTTGATAATACAAACGCAAAAGTAATGAAAAAGATTATGCCATACAGATAATGGCGCTAAGGAGGGAAACAACAAATGGCTAGAATTAAAGGCGGTTTGAACGCAAAGAAAAAGCACAAGAGAGTGTTGAAATTAGCAAAAGGATATAGAGGCGCCAGATCAAAACAGTATCGTGTGGCAAAACAATCGGTTATGCGCGCATTGGAAACTTCATATACCGGAAGAAAGCAAAGGAAAAGACAATTCAGGCAGCTTTGGATTGCACGTATTAACGCGGCTTCCAGAATGAACGGTCTTTCCTACAGCAAGTTCATGTATGGATTAAAATTAGCGGAGATAGACATTAACCGTAAAATGCTTTCTGAAATGGCGATTAGTGATCCCGACGGATTTAAAAGCCTAGTCGATATGGCTAAGAGTAAGATTGCATAATATTGAATAAATGAATGAGGAAACAGAGGGTTGGGGATAACAGCCCTCTGTTTTTTATTTCACACTATAACCCCTGAATTTTTGCTTGACAAAATCATTTAATTTTGCTATAGTTCTATTTGTTGTAAATAAAGAAACGCGGAAGTGTCGGAACTGGCAGACGAGCAAGACTAAGGATCTTGTGGTATGTAATACCGTGTGGGTTCAAGTCCCATCTTCCGCAGTTTAAAACCTCATATTTTATGGGGTTTTTTATTTTTTGTGTTGTATTTCGTGTTGTATACTAAAAGAGTTTGAAATAATTTAGTTTTATAAAAATCAATATAATTAGGATAAAAGTCAAGATATATAAATATATATTGACTTTTTCAATGCATGAAAGACTTTATCTATGTTCGGAATCAGTCCAATGTTTTGCGGTTTATTACTTGTAATATTTATGTGGTTGATATAGAATTAGCATAAAAGCAGATTGAACTATTTCAAAAATGGAAACATTTCAAATAATAGGAGATACATAAATGGGCAATGAAAAAGATATAAAAGTATTTGAAAGCAAAGAAATCCGTGCAGAATGGAATGCCGATGAACAGGACTGGTATTTTTCTATTGTTGATGTTGTTGGCGTATTGACGGAGCAACCAACACGCAGAAATGCGAGCGACTATTGGAGGAAGCTAAAATAGCGATTAAAAGAGGAAGAAAGTGAGTTGGTGACAATCTGTCACCAACTGAAAATGAAAGCGGATGACGGGAAATTTTACAAAACTGATGTTGCAAATTCAAAAGGAATTTTGCGTATCATCCAATCAGTACCCTCCAAAAAAGCAGAATTTTTTAAAATGTGGCTTGCCAAAGTTGGAGCAGAACGCATTGACGAAACAATTGATCCGGAACTTGCCATTAATCGAGCGTTAAAAACTTACTTAAGCAAAGGATATTCGCCAACTTGGATAAACCAACGCCTGCAAGCTATTCAAGTGCGGAAAGATTTAACTGACGAATGGGATAGACGCGGTGTGCAAGAGGGCAAAGAATACGCCATTCTAACGAACGAAATTACCAAGGCATGGAGCGGCATGACTACACGCCAATATAAAGAGCATAAAGGTTTGAAAAAAGAGAATTTGCGTGACAATATGTCGATGCTTGAATTGACATTAAACCAATTGGAAGAGGCAACCACAGCGGAAATTTCAAAAGAAAAGCAACCGCAAACTTTTAGGGAAAATGTAGAAGTCGCAAACTCTGGTGGTATTGTTGCGGGGAATGCACGAAAAGACATAGAAAAACGAACTGGAAAACCTGTTATAACTAAAATGAATGCCCTTGATTTTGCAAAGTTACTTACGAATGTTATTGAGAATGAATCTGGCAAGGTTGACGAAGACAATGATTAAAAATCCAACCGAAATAAAACAACATTTAAATTGTAAAATTTACAGGATTATCGGAAAGCGGTATAAGTCAGACGGCATTTTAGGGAAAGAGGATATATGTGGACATTGTAGAACAACTTTAATTAATAACATAAAGGAACATCTTTTACCGCCGTTCAAGTCCCATCTTCCGCAGCCAGAATGCCCGATTTTTCGGGATTTTTTTTAAAAATCTGTTCCAAGCCGGGTTCTCTGTTTATTTACTTTTTCAAGTTTACATTCCGTATGATTAAACAGTAATGAGTAAATTAACAGTTGCAATCCTATTATTTTTGTGCTATGCTTTAGAAGTATTAAAATTATATTATGTTTTTCTGAAAGGAGTTGAGGTTAATGACGGATTTAAAAATGGTGGTTTCGTCATAAAACTGAATAGCGGGCATAGTCTTAGGTGTCAAGAACCTTTGATATATTTGCCGGAGCCATGTTTTTATGGCTTACAGAGTAACCTTTCGTGAATACTGCAAGTTTGCGGCACACCGAATTGGTGTGTTGTTTTGTGTATATACAAGAGTGATATCGTCGCTTTTTCCTGACGATATCCTTTGACAAAAACCGCAGGTTTAGCAGCAGACGGCTTCAGATGAAGCCTCAAAGGCTGCTTTACTGCGGTTTTTTTATGCCCGCAATTCGGCAAAAAATTAACTTTGCGGAATGTATTTTTACACGGATAATCAAAGGAAAGGAGCGGATGAATGATGATTGCGGAAAATCAAGGAACCAATCAAATAATAAATAGGGTAACAGTTAATCAGTTTGGAAATTTGGAGGATTGCAATGATAAATTTGAAAGATTACGGCTGGCAGGATTCCATGCTGCCGGAAGATGTGAAAGGGCTGCCTGCACGGGTTACGGCAGTCCATAGGGAACGGTATGAATTGATTTGCGGGTGCGGTACGGTGTACGGGAAATTAAAATCAAGTATTTATTATGAACAGGGGGAGATTTTTCCTACCGTCGGAGATTTTGTACTGCTGCAATATGAGAGGGACGGCGACAGCTTGATTATAAAAACATTGCCGCGGAAATCGGAATTTAACCGTTCCGATTATCACGGACATGCGGCGGCGTATGTAAAAACAATACTTATGCAGGCGGTGGCGGCGAATTTTGATACCGTTTTTATCATGTCGTCACTGAACAAAGACTTTAATACCGCACGGATTGAAAGATACGCAGCACTTGCATGGCAAAGCGGAGCAAAGCCGGCAGTGATTCTGACAAAAGCAGACTTGTCGGGGGATGCCGATTCGCAGATTCGTAAAGCGGAAGCCGCCGCGGCAGGAATCGAGGTAATTGCCGTGAGCGCCGTTACGGGACAGGGATTGGAGCGACTGGGGAAATATCTGCAGCCGGCAAAAACAGTAGTTTTCCTCGGCTCCTCCGGGGTAGGAAAATCCAGCTTAGTCAATGCGCTGGCGGGCGAGATGCTCATGGATGTAAAAAAGATACGCGAGGATGACAGCCGCGGAAGGCATACCACCACCCACCGTCAATTGATTAAACTTCCGTCCGGGGCAATGGTAATCGACACGCCGGGAATGAGAGAACTTGGCATGTGGGACGCAGACGGCGGATTGAGTGAAACATTTTCGGATGTGAAAGAAATATTGTCGCGGGGATGTAAGTTTTCCGATTGCAGGCATATTACGGAACCCGATTGTGCCGTGAAAACGGCATTGGAAAATGGGGAATTAACCGACGAACGCTGGAAGAGCTATTGTAAGCTAAAAAGCGAAGCAAAATTTGTTGAGGATAAATCCGGATTTTTAAGGGAGAAAGCAAATAAGTATAAGGACATTGCCAAGTATGTAAGACAGGAGAAAAAAAGAAAGGTGAAAAAATGAAGAATTATATCAGAACAAATAAATATGACAAAGAGTGGATTTCAGAGAATTGGATGGGGCCGAACCCTTTGATTTTACTTGAGGAATTATGTGAGAATATGGATTTGAAGCCCGGTATGAGGGTGTTGGATATGGGTTGCGGGAGAGGGCTGACGTCCGTGTTTCTTGCGAAAGAATACGGCGTTACGGTCTTTGCCAATGACTTGTGGATTCGTGCGTCGGATAACCTGAAACGTTTTGAAGAAGCAGGAGTTTCCGACCGGGTATTTCCGATTCATGCAGAAGCACATGCGCTGCCGTATGCGGAGAATTTTTTTGACGCCGCCGTTTCCATCGACAGCTATCATTATTATGGAACAGATGAATATTATCTGCAGGGCACCTATTCAAAATTAGTGAAGACAGGAGGGCAATTCGGAATCGCCGTTCCCGGTTTCATAAAAGAATTTGAAAACGGATATCCGGATACGTTAAAGAATTTTTGGGACCCGGATATGTTTACTTTCCATAGCGGGGAGTGGTGGCGTCATCATTGGGAAAAGACGGGGTTGGTAAAAGTCACGTCCTGTTATGACATAAGCGGTATAAAAGAAATATGGCGTCCGTATGCTTTATGGGCGGAAACGAATTTTGAACTGCCGCCGAGTTTGAAAGAAGAAGAAAGAAAAATGCCGGACTTTACGGATATGGAATTTTTGGATGCCGATACGGGAAATGATCTCGCCCTGATTGTGATGACGGCACCAAAAATATAACGTCCTGTTTGGCAGTATTTTAAAGAGAGTGTATATGTTCATATGCGGAAAAGGAGGATACGATGTCATTAATTAATATATCAGACCTGACATTTTCTTATGAAAGCAGTTATGACAATATCTTTTCCGACGTATCATTTCAGTTGGATACGGATTGGAAACTGGGTTTTTGCGGAAGGAACGGACGGGGAAAGACAACATTTTTACATCTGCTTATGGGAAAATATGAATATCGCGGCAAAATTTCAGCAAGTGTGAATTTTGAATACTTTCCGTTTCCGGTTGCCGATAAAGAGCAAATGACAATGGATATTTTATCGGCAACTGCCCCGGAGGCGGAGGATTGGGAGTTCAGAAAAGAATTATCTAAAATATCGGTGAGCGAAGAAGCACTGTACCGTCCCTTTTCCACACTTTCTAACGGGGAACAGACTAAAGTCCTGCTGGCAGGCTTATTTCTGAAAGAAAACAGTTTTCTTCTGATTGACGAGCCGACCAATCATCTTGAC
>DBDL01000206.1:0-7547 GCA_002293545.1 Lachnoclostridium sp. UBA933
GTATGAATTTAATCAGGTAATTTTCAGGTTCCCAGATCGGCGATCCGTTTCCGTCTTCTCCTTTATGAATACAGACACGCAAAAGCTCCCTTGCTTCCCCGGAATAATTTAAAATCCCTTCGCCGTCACCCCAGCGGTGGGAGGCAAAAAACAAAGCCATTGCAAAATACTCTTCTCCGTCCGGAGCCGGACCGGAATGTTCATCAATCTTTGTTCCGTCCGGTTTTAAATGCCAGCAATAATATCCTTTGCCCCAGCCTTCTTTTATAAGCATGTAAGTTTTACACCATTTCCAGACCCGGTCAAATTCATTTTTCATATCCATCTGCACACACATCATCATGGCATAGGACATCCCCTCGGTTCTTACATCCCGGTTTCCGGTGTCTTCAAAATACCCCGTATCTCCGTCTTCAAAATAAAAACGCTCCCCCTCTTTATAAAAACAAGTATCAAATGCATCTTTTATCTTATCTTCAATCTCCCCCTCCGAGTATCCGCATTCCGCAAAAACATTACGATACTTCTTTGTATAAAATGCACCTTTCATGTTATCTCCTCTCTTTTCTCCTCGTATTTATATCACATGTCCTTTTGTCTTTAAAATCTCCACAATCTTTTGACAATTTACCCTGCATACTTCATCTGTTTTTGCTTCTATCATAACCCGGATTAATGGTTCTGTCCCGCTTTCCCTTAACAGCAGCCTTCCCTCATCTCCAAGTATTTCCTCCACCTCTTTTGCGGCTTTAATGACGTCTTTATCCTCTCTGGCGCTTATCTTATCTTTTACCTTAACGCTGACAAGCAGTTGGGGGTATATTTTTAATCCTTTTGTCAATTCAGATAATGTTTTTTTGCTCTCCAGCATCGCTTCCATAACAAGCAGCGACGTTAATATTCCATCTCCTGTTACACCGTACTTGCTAAAAATAATATGCCCTGAATTTTCTCCGCCAAGCGAATAATTATGTTCCGTCATGCATTTGCTGACATATTTATCTCCTACTGCCGTCTGTTCATAGGATATGCCGGCAGTATCAAATGCTTTGTATAACCCCATGTTGGACATGACCGTAGTGACAACCGTATTTTGATTTAATCTCCCGATCTCTTTCATGTACATCCCGCACACATACATAATGGCGTCGCCGTCTACAATATCACCGTTTTCATCGACCGCTAAACAGCGGTCGGCATCTCCGTCATAGGCAAATCCGACATCAATATCATTTTCCTTTACAAACTCCTGTAATACTTCTATATGGGTAGAGCCGCAGTTATCATTGATATTAATCCCGTCCGGCTCCCCGTTAATCACATAGGTTTTTGCCCCTAATGTGTCATATACTCCTTTTGCAACACTGGATGCCGAACCGTTTGATAAGTCCAGGGCAATCTTCTTTCCTTTGAATGATCTCGTAGCTAAAGAAATTAAATGTCCGATATAGCGGTTTCTTCCGATTGCATAATCTACAATTTTTCCTATTTCATCTTTGGCGGCTAACGGAATCGAATCCTCGTCACCGTCAATATAATCTTCTATCTTTTGCTCAATTTCTGCTTCCAGCTTGCCGCCTTTATCATTTAAAATCTTTATCCCGTTATCGTAATACGGATTATGGCTTGCCGAAATCATAATCCCGCAGTCAAATTGCTCCGTACTGACAACAAAAGAAACACTTGGCGTCGTCGTAACATGCAGCATATAGACATCCACTCCGCTCGCTGTCAACCCGGATGCCAACGCTGTTTCAAACATATAACTGGAGCGTCTTGTGTCTTTCCCGATAACTACTTTTGCTCTTTCCTTTTTATCATGGTTGTAATAGTGACCTAGAAAACGCCCTACTTTAAAGGCGTGCTTCACAGTGAGATCAACATTTGCCTCCCCGCGAAAACCGTCGGTCCCAAAATATTTCATACACTCTCCGTTCCGCCAAAAATGGCTTATTGATGTTATCTTAACTATACTAACACAATCATTTTGTGTTGTAAAGTGGGAAGGGGTTTTAAAAAATTACTTTCACCGAGTATTTTATGAGCATCTGATAAGGGCAATAAATAAACAAGGGGTTATCACGGTCATAAAGTAATCGGCAGTAACCTCTTGTTTATCTGTTATCTATCTGTTTATTATTTTTTTGTTTATCCGTTGCTCTTGTTCTGTTTATTTTTTATTTGTTTGGAATGCTCTGCCGGTATAACGGTTGCGTCCGTTTGATTTGGAAGCATAGAGCGCTTCGTCCGCGCATTTAATATATTCCTCCGTACTATGGATATGTTCCGCCTTGGCAGTCACACCGCCGATAGAAATGGTGACGCAGTGGGTTTCCAACCCCTTTTTATGCGGTATCGCGCAATCTATCATGCATTGAAGCAGCTTCTGTGCAATGACGTATGCGCCTTGTTCATCGGAGCCGGGCAGGATGGCGACAAACTCTTCCCCGCCGTACCGTACAACAAAATCATCCTCACGGCGCGCCATCTCCCGCAGCATCTCCGCTACCTTTTTAATACAAGCATCGCCTGCGGTATGACCATACGTATCGTTGTATTTTTTGAAGAAATCAATATCTATCATCAGAATACTGAGGATTCCTTTTACACGGGACAGCGTTTTAATCAATTTCCCAAGCTGTACCTCCATATATCTCCTGTTATAAAGACCTGTCAGCGGATCCGTCATAGATTCTTGAAGAAGCCGGTTCTCACGCTCTTTTTCGTCATGGATATCCTTACTGTAGGCAATCATATGAACCGACTTGTCAGCATTCCAAAAAAACAGCCGTGCCTTAATGGATACCCAGTGATAATCCTCCCAATGAGTATTCATCATGGCATCATAAGTAAGTTCCCTTATCCCATTGTCAAATGCCTCAAGCACCTTCTTCTGCGCAATAACGGCAAGAAAATCTTTCCGGTATTCTGCTTTCATCTGTTGTTCGGCAATGACCGTCATTGCCCGGTCAAAATCGGCATCCGGACTCAGTCCAAGAGTTTGGAAATACTGTATCGTTTCCTCGCCGACTGCAAGACCGTGCGTGATATCAAACTCATAGACGTCTTCGTACATTTCTTCCGTCGCTTTTTTGATAAGAGTATAATACTCCAAATCCTGTGAAACAGCCATTTTCAGTAAATGGTTATTACGGGATAATACCCGGCTCACAATGACCAATACCGACAATACAATAAAAGCGGTAACCCCTACTCCCCAACAAATCTGTTTTCTGAATTGCCTTTCAATATCCGATATATCGCTCTCCAAAATCAGATGCCATTGTATCGCCGGAAAATACTGCGATACCACAAAACAATCCCCCTGCTGTCCTTTTACCCAAAATTGATTTTTATCCGCTCCGGCTTTTCCAATAACGGAGGTAATGTTGGAATCGTCTATGTATTCAAAATTATCGAACAAACCGCTTGTCAAATCATTGCCGCGGTGTTCCGAAGATAGTACGGCGGCGCCTGTATCATCTACAAACATTGTCCGCACTCCATATTCTTCCTTGTGACTTGTCAAAAGCCCTTCCACATTGCCGACATTAAGCCCGACGCCGACTACTCCCATAACTTTGCCGTCCACGTCGTGTATTTTACAATTTACAAAAATTGTTATAGCTCTGTTTGCAAATTGGGATTCGTCCTGGTCTACATCAAGCGTGTATTTTTCCTCACTGTCTAAAAAGCTATAGTACCATTGGTTTTCAGGATTATCCGGTGTCAGCACCCTGTCCAGTCCGCTGTGGCGGTAATACCGATTGGTTGGGACGGAAACCAAAAAAACGGAATGAAAACCATACTGCTCCTTATAGGCATTCAAATATCCCTGAAGCCGGTTTAAATACTCTTTATCTTCCTGCCGTTCGGTTTCTTCCGTCAAAAAACGTTTCAGCAGACTGTCGTTTGCCATTGTCATTGATACGCTGACAGGCTGTATGAAATACGAATTGAATTGATTATAAATGTTTTCCGAAGTCAGTCTTGATACATGCTCAATATTTTTCCGAAACGTTCCGAAATTCGATAAATTGTTCACGATAGAAACTGTCGCAAAGCCTGCCGTTAATATGATAAACAAAATCAGGTTGGTACACAGCAATATTTTATTTTCTTTTACCATTATGTCATCTCCATTTTCTGCACTCCAAATGCCGTTTCTCCGCCCGATTGACACAGAGAAAAAAACATCCCTGCAAGGATGTTTTACTGTAAACTTATTTTAACACTATTACAAAAATAAAAGAATAGAAAAAGCCGAACCTAAAAATATTTTTAGACTCATGCCGCAGTATGCCGCATACTAACGCAAATCCCCACTGCAGATAATAAGCCGGTACCCTTTTCCGCGCTTATGCTCAATGTCGACATTCTTCTTTCCAAAATCATACAAACCAAGATTTTTCCGTAAGTTGGACATGTGTACGTACAGAGAACGGAGATCGTCGCCCGTTTCCGTACCGGAAGCCTTTTCATACAATTCCTGCGGCATAAAGAATACGCCGGGGTTTGAAGCAAGGACAAGAAAAATCCTGTATTCCATTGGTTTAAGCATGAGATCCGTTCCGTCGCGATAGACACGCTGCATGGTATGGTCAAAGACAAATGCCCCCACGCCGTCCGGCGGCTTTACAGCACCATCCGGCAATTTATTCCGCAGATTGGCAATCTCCCTTTTGATACGTCCCGCCCTTGCCGGCTTTTTCACGTAACCCGATGCGTAAAGTCTGAAAGCCTCGTTCATATACTGCATATAACCGGTTACAAAAATAATATTGACAGCCGGGCGGAGCTTTTTAAGCGCTCTTGCCAAATCAAGACCGCTGACCTCACCCATATCAATATCCAAAAAAGCCACGTCCACCGGATGTTCTTTCGCATAGAATAAAGCTTCCCGGACGTCCGAAAAACATCTCGGCACCTCTCCGGGCAACGCCTTTTGGACAGCCTCCTCCAAGTCCAGCAAACTCAACTGTTCATCGTCTACGAGCATAATGTTCACAATATTTCCTCCTTTTTCTTTGGTATGGAAATCACTGCCCTTGCACCGCAGCCGGGAACACTTTCCACCTCCAGTATTCCGCCGCACTGTATGCCAAGCCGTTCACGTACATTTTGGATGCCGACATGTGTCCGTACATTATTTTTTAGCTCAGCCGGATCAAACCCGACCCCGTCGTCCTCGACAACGATTGTATCGGTAAAATCCGAATGCGTTACGCGAATCGTTACGGTTCCGCCGCCGTCTTTGTTCACGATACCATGCCGCACCGCATTTTCCACAATCGGCTGTACGGTCAGCGGGGGAATCATAAAATCGGTCGCCTCAACATCATAGATAATATTCAATTTATCGCCGAAACGCAGCTTCTCCAGTGACAGATAAGTTTCCACATGCTCCATCTCATCATCAAAAGGAATCATCCGTTCCCTGCTTAGGGATTCCAAGTTGCCGCGAAGGTAATGTGCAAAGTCATTGACGGCACTTTTGGCTTTCTCAATGTCAATACTGCATAATTTATGAATGGCAGTCAAAGAGTTGTACAAAAAATGCGGCTGGATTTGACTTAGCATTAAGGATATGCGGTTCTCGCTAAGCTCCAGTTCCTGCTCCAAGACACGTCTGCCAAGCTCTGCCTGTATGTTCATGTATATAATAAAAAGTGAAATCGAAACTCCCAAATAGGAAAGCCATATGCCGGGAATAAAGTATTGCACGAATGCGCCCAACACCGGAATAATCGGATACAGAAGCAACGATACCCATTCCCGTGCCCGAAACTGGATATACCGCAGCGTCAGCACGATGGATATAAACACACATACGATAGGAATAATTGTGGATACTTGAACGCTGATTTGCGTGTATCCGTTTTCGCTGTCAAACGCAAGAGCGATATCCTTCACCGCCGCAAGCGGTATGTTTAAAGCGCTTAACCCGATGCCAATTATGAACGGCTTAATTGGCACATTCATTTTCGAGGAAATAAACTCATATAAATAAAGCGAAAACGAAATAATAACACAACTGGCACAGGTAAAGTCCGCAAAATCCGCAACGAGAATAAGGTGTTCCGTTGTTTGGGCAGACTCATTTGTCATCAGGGCAAGGACAATCTCAAAAATACTTCCCGCAAATGTAAACAGAAGCATTGCCAGAAAACGCCTGTTAATCCTTTCTTTCAAATTAACGCCTATGATACCGCCCGCCATCAAAAGGGCTGTTATGATAAGTGCGCAGACGTTACCTGCGATGGTTATTATTTGGGCCGTAGTCAATTCGGTTCACCTCTTTCGGTTTATGATTAAGAATCATAGATTTTTATTTCTTCGCTTATCGGATAACTGCATTCTTATTTCCCCTGTAAGATAACCGATACTATGAACATGCTTTGGTCTGTTTTTATGTCCATGCTTCCCAGATATTTTTCCGTCACTTTTTGTACATTTCCCAGACCAATACCATGCAATGAGATGTTTGTGCCTTTCGATGTGATGGGAAGCCCTGTTTTTTCATTGATATCCACGTTCCCACTAAAGCTGTTTTTTACTTCTATTAAAAAGAATCTTCTTTTTTGACTGCCTGTAATTCGTATTTGTTTCTCGCCGTCCTGCTGTTTCTGACATGCCTCCAATGCATTATCCAAAAGATTGTTTACANNAATGTCAAATGCCTCAATTTTCACATGCTCCGGTTTTCCGGCATCATTTTCAAAATGAAACTCCGCATGAAAGTCAATTCCGTTTTTTTCGGCTTTTTGTTTGGTATCATTGATAATAACGTCCGTTACGGCATTGCCTGTCCGGATACTGAACTCAAAACGCTCCATACTCTGATCAATCCGGTCAATATAAACCTCCACTTCATCATATGCTTTTTGGGCAACCAACCCTTTGATTGTGGAAGCATAGTTTCTCATTTCATGTTTCATACGTNNCACTTCCTCAATACGGTTTCTAAGTGCAATCATCTGCTGTTCTTCTACAAAGTTCTTTTTCTGCTCCTCCTGTAAAGACCGGATACTATTATAGGTAGAAAGGGAAATCAATATCCCAATAAAAAGAATGGTAACAATCGACGGAACAAGCCATGTAGACATTGGATAATCCATATAAAGACTAAAAATGATTTCTTCTTTTTCCAGTCCCAGCAGTCTTACAACGATCCTGCCGAACATCATAACGGCAACCGGCGTCAGTAACAGGTAAACCACTTCTTTCCCCGATATATTACGCATATATGCACTGATTCTTTTGGATATCAAAAACATCATCAAATAGTATACGCCAATTCTTATTATCGAAGCCGCCCCTGCCAATAATATATATATCAATTTGATTTTCTCTATATCTGACATAGAAGATGCAATATGGATCGTAAAAAGATTGAGGATATAGTTGTTGATGGGATCCACCATGAGCATATCCATATACATTACGCTGTAACTCAGGACAATAAGTATCACCATAAATCCTGCCCGTTGTTTACTCCTTTTCCCCGTCATGACAAAAAGAACAACGGCTATGATAATATAACTGAT
>DBDL01000206.1:7563-16403 GCA_002293545.1 Lachnoclostridium sp. UBA933
ATTCATATACCGCGTATGCAAAAACAACCCCGAATGCTCTTTTTTCTTTATCACAATAGAGCTTCCCAAAGAACCACGCAAAACTGATACCGCGAAGCAGCATCTCTGCTGCTAATATAATGTCATATGGTATTCGACTCATACCCGCCGTCCTTTCTCTCTCGATACAAAGCCTGTTTTAAATTACATCGGCATGAAATAACAGCAATCAAAGAAGTAAGATTCCCCAAAGCATCAATCCGGCAGATTACGACTGACAGTCGGTTTAAAGATTCGATTTTCTACATCCGTAGAGTCCCGGCTTTTTAATGGTTCTGCAACTTCATTCATAAAATATTGCTGTGAGTTGCAGGATACCTTCCCGCGGCGGTCTACCTTTTCATAAGTGCCGTCTGGTTTCATAATATGAGCTTTTTCCGTGTCTGACAGTTGGATATCCAGAATATGTTTTACTTCCTGTTTTAAATCATTGTCTTCTACGGGAAACATAATTTCTACCCGGCGGTGCAGGTTTCTCGGCATCCAGTCGGCACTTCCCATATAGATTTCTTCGCTTCCCCCGTTTGCAAAATAAAAAATCCGGGAATGCTCCAAAAATGTGCCGATAATGGAACGGACATGAATATTCTCGCTTAGATTCTTAACTCCGGCGCGCAGGCAGCATATACCGCGGATGATCAAATCAATTTTCACCCCCGCTTTTCCTGCGGAATATAAGGCTTCAATAATATCCGGATCACAAAGTGAGTTCATTTTGGCAATGATTTCTGCCGGCTTTCCGTTTTCGGCGTTTTCCCGCTCCCGTTTTATCAAGGAAAGGAACTTGTTATTCAGCCAAATCGGAGCAAGTGACAACCGGTTCCACATAAGCGGCTCCGAATAACCGGACAGCATATTAAAGACAGCGGTGGCGTCCTCTCCGTAAGGCCGCTTGCAGGTGAACAGTCCCATATCCGTATAAAGCTTTGCGGTAGAGTCATTGTAATTTCCGGTTCCCAAGTGGACATAACGGCGGATGCCGTCTTCTTCTTTCCGTACGACCAGTGTAATCTTGCTGTGCGTTTTCAGTCCGACAAGACCATATATTACATGACGGCCGGACTGTTCCAGTTTTTTTGCCCAGACAATATTGTTTTCCTCATCAAAGCGGGCTTTCAATTCGACCAGTACGGAAACCTGCTTTCCGTTTTCAGCGGCTCCGGCAAGCGATGAAATGATAGGGGAATTACTGCTGACGCGGTACAGTGTCTGCTTGATTGCCAGTACATTTTCATCTTTTGCCGCCGTTTGGATAAAATCAATCACCGGATCAAAGGATTCATACGGATGATGGAGCAAAATATCCTTCGCCCGGATTTGCTCAAACAAATCCTGCTCCGGATCAATCCCTTCCGGCTGCCTCGGATGATAACGCTTTTCTTTTAAATTCTCAAAGTGATCCATACCATATAGCTTCATCAGGAACGTCAGGTCAAGAGGACCGTTTATCTTAAAAATATCTTCTTCCCCAACGACCAATTCCCGTTTCAGTATTTTCAGCAGGCGTTTATCCGTACTGTCTTCCACTTCCAAACGGATTGCTTCACCCCATTGACGTTTTTTCAGTTGTTTTTCGATTTCGACAAGCAAATCGGAAGCATCGTCTTCATCAATGGTCAAATCCGCATTCCTCATAATGCGGTACGGACTGGCACACAAAACCTTATAGTTTAAAAATAAGTTGCTGATATTTTTCTCAATGATTTGTTCCAACAGGATGATTGTCGTTTTCTCCGGAGAATCCGAGGGGATCGGTATGATTCTCGGCAATCCGGAAGGAACCTGAACAGTGGCAAAATCAATTTTGTCCTTTCGTTTTTTATCACTTATCAGCGCACCAATGTTTAAGCTTTTATTTTGAATCAAGGGAAACGGCCGGGAGGAATCCACAGCCATAGGCGTCAGTACCGGATAGACTTCTCTGTTGAAATAATCATCAACATAGTTTATTTGTTGCTTAGATAATTTTTCATATTCTGTAATAATCTCTAATTTATTTTGTTTCAATGCTGGCAAAAAGGAACGGTTATACGTATTATATTGGACAGCTATCAAATCGTGAGTTTTTGTTGATATCTTTTCCAGTTGTTCCTTGGGATTTAAGCCCGAAAAATCCTTTTTGGTATATTCCGCATTGACCATTTCTTTTAAAGAAGCAACACGTATCATAAAAAATTCATCCAGGTTAGACGCGGTAATGCTTAAAAATTTAAGTCTTTCAAACAGAGGGATGGTCTTATCCCTTGCCTCGTATAAGACACGGCAATTAAAATCCAGCCAACTGAGCTCACGGTTATAAAACTTATCCATTCTTGATACCTCTCTTTAATTTTAATCTGGGGCGAATGCCGAATGTTTCCTCAAAAATGTCGGCTTTGCTTTGAAACAGTCCCATCTCTAAAGTGATGTCCTTTGTCGTATTTGCCACGATAAAAAGTTCGTCCTCTTTCAGGGTGACACGGACAGAAGAAATCTTTTGCTTATGGCTTTTATCCAATATATTTGCAATTTTAAGGATTGCGCAGAGTTTTACTGTCGTAATGTATTGTTCTTTATCCAAGACGGCAGCCAGCAATTCATATTCCGGAAAATGCTTTGAATTATAACGGACCATGTTTGCCACCATAATCTGTTCGTTTTTGGAAAGTCCGATCAGTTCTGCCGCCATAATAATCCGGTAGGAGTTTTCCCTCGTTTGATTAATATTCACAAATGCCCCGCAGCTATGCAAAATGATACCGATCTGAAGAAGCAAACGTTCTCTGACACCCATCCCGTGCAGCTTTCGGATCCGGTCAAAAATCTCCATCGCAAGATACTTGACATTTTCGATATGCGAAAGGGAAACCCGATATTTTTTTGCCAGATTCAATGCGGAGCTGATCATATCCTCCGGAAAGTCATGTGTGGTTTTCCCTCGTTTGGAAGCGGGCAGTCTTGCCCGTTTTTCGGCATATTCAGCCGCCATGCTGTCACAGAGGTCAATTTCCGATAAATAGACGCTTTCGCTTTTTGTATAAGCAAAAATCCGCCCGTACAGCACGGTCAGAGGCAGAAGCAGCGCCGCCATTTCCGGAGGAAGTTTTACTTTCCGGAATTCCTTGGTGGTGAGGAATCCGGAATTTGCCGTCTTTCTTTGAAAAAATAATCCTTTCAAATCCTGTATCAAATCTCCCGCCGCAATAATATGTTTAATACTTTTATCTTCCAGATACAAATGATATAATGTTGCAAGGTCTTTTTCGATATATTCCGCAATGATGTCTGCATAATTATAAGATTCCGGCTCCAATTCATGCAGTTTTTCATGCAGCCTGGCAAATCCCAGTCTGAGGTTTTCCGTAAAAGAAAGAGTACCGTTTTCAAACAATGAAAACTGAACGCTGCCTGCGCCGGAATCCACGACCAAAGCCCCCTGCTCCACTAATTTATCAAAATCGGGTTCCTTTAAGGCAATTGCTTTATACCGCAGAAAACGCTGCTCGCTGTTACTTAAAATTTTCACCTTCAAACCTGTTTGGAATTTTATCTGATCGAGAATAAGCGGATTATTTTTTGCTTCACGCAATGCGCTTGTCGCATAAGCACTGTAAGCCGCCGTATCATATTCTTTCATCATAAGTGAAAAATCAGATAATACCGCACACAGTTCCATGATCGTTTTATGTGAGATAACACCGTAATGATAGGTTTCAGCACCCAATAACACCTTATGCCTGACATGTGAAATCTCGCGGATACCGGTTTGTTTGGACAATTCATAGATTTTCATGGATAGTCCGCTTGAGCCGACATCAATGGCAGCAAAAGTTATAACAGACATAGTCCCTCCTAGTAACCGTTCATAATAATAATATCATTTTACTATGAACTTCAAAAAAACTCTAGTGTAATTTCAGAAATTTTTGGTATAATTGATTTGTTACGGATATAAAAAAACGGCTGACTGAAAAACGCAGCCGCGAGATAAATGCTTTCTAAATTGAAATAACAGGAAAAGGAACAAACGAATATGAAAACCAGTGATTTTACCTTTCATTTACCTCCCGACCAAATTGCACAGGACCCTTTAAAAGACCGCAGCGCCTCAAGGCTTTTAGTCTTGGACAAAGACAGCGGAGAATTGTCGCACCATACGTTTACGGATATCATCTCTTTTTTGCGCCCCGGCGACTGTCTTGTGCGGAATAATACAAAAGTAATCCCTGCGAGGCTGTACGGAACCAAAGAAGACAGCGGCGCCCGAATTGAAGTGCTGCTCTTAAAGCGTATACAAGATAACACATGGGAATCATTAGTGAAACCGGGCAGGAAAGCGAAAACCGGAACAAAAATCCGTTTCGGAGAGGGAACACTTCTGGGGGAGGTTACCGGCATCGGAGAAGACGGGAATCGCCTGATCCGGTTTACTTATCAGGGGATTTTTGAGGAAGTGCTTGATTCCATCGGCAATATGCCTCTCCCCCCTTATATTTCACATGCCTTGAAAGACAAAAACCGTTACCAAACAGTATATGCGGAACAAAACGGATCCGCTGCCGCTCCTACCGCCGGTCTTCACTTTACCGAAGGATTATTAAAAGCTATTGAGGACAGCGGGGTAACGATCGCCAATATTACTTTACATGTCGGTCTTGGCACGTTTCGTCCGGTAAAAGTTCCGGATGTGACCAAACATCATATGCATTCGGAACATTATCAGATATTGCAGGAAGAAGCGGATAAAATTAATTTGTGTAAGAAAAACGGGGGCAGGATTATATGCGTCGGTACGACAAGCTGCCGGACAATTGAATCCGCTACCGATGAAAACGGGATACTGCCGGCAGGTGAAGGGGATACGGATATCTTCATTTATCCGGGCTATTCCTTTCAAGTCATGGATGCCCTAATCACAAATTTCCATTTACCAGAATCAACATTACTGATGCTTGTATCCGCATTTGCCGGGAAAGAAAATATCCTGCGTGCATACAAAACGGCAGTAAGGGAACAGTATCGGTTTTTTAGTTTCGGAGATGCGATGCTCCTATTATAATCCATTATTTTGCTTTCATAATTTACTTTGATTTACATATTCTGCGTTGTGACTATTAAATAAAAAAAATATTGCAATTTATTGTCGATTAATATATAATTATTACTTAAGATAATTCTTTAAATTTCAACAAAATCAGAACAGAAAGGATTAAGACAAATGAATATGTTTTCAAATGGAACTGCTACAGTAAGTTTAAGAGAGTTAAGCATTACAAATGACATCACTCTGGAAGAAATCGAAAATCCCGATGAATTGTTACGTCAGCATGGAAGTGAAAATGATTATTTAAACGATAGTGATTTATCGGGTGCTTTCCAAAATGTGAAAGACAAATATGAGAAAATTTCAGAAGAAAAGGGCGTGAAAAAATGTTGATGAACAAGTTAATAGCAGAAGCTACCTCAAACAAACTCGGTTGGGAATATCAATTTTTAGAATTTTTTGAAGAGAGATTTCATGAATATAAAAAGTACGACGAATTTGATATCCTGTATTTCAACAAGGATGATTTTAGAATCCGTTTTGTAAATAAATATAATGACCACGTAAACCTGCTTAAGAAAACGGTTTCTGTAATTGACAGACATAAAAGAATTGCGCTGTTGACAAAAGCATTTCTGGATATTTCACCATTTTTTGTAGATACCATGAAAGCGGCAGACCATGTTAGAAAAAATGACAAAATACCTCGTTTTCTTATGTATCCTAATGAATGTATTGCCATATTGATCTGTGAAGTAATCCTGACGCAGCACCGCAGACTGCTCCATAACGATAAAAATTATGTATTTAATTTCCCTGAAAACGTTTACATTTATACGGATGACGAAACAAAATGTACATACGAATATGAGTTGTTTTTACTGTATCACCAATATCTCAGTAACCGCAGCCGAATGAAAGAGCAATTTTCAGTAACTCTGCTGTCTAATCTGTATTTTACACTGGAAATGTCTTATGATATTGCGTTGAAGTCGTCCGGAGATGCTTATTATTCGTAATATGGTTTTGAAATATTATGTGTTTGCTGTTAAAAATTTGAATTTACGCTTATGCCCAACCCCATGTTCATACAAATGGGGTTGGGCTTTTCATCTTTAAGACGTGCAGGAAAATAAACTTACTCCATGAAAGGCTTTCACTGCATTTCAGATAGTAAATATTTTACATGTTTTTTAGGAAATACCCCTATATTTCACAAAATACACCCAATACGACCGTGTTTACTTCGGATCATGTGATTTCTTTTTCTCTAAATGATTTCTTTTCCAAGGTAAATAGACCAATACTATACTGTATATTATCAGGGCAATTATAGTAAATATGATTTTGGTAATTATCATAATTATAATGATACCTTGAGTTTCTATATCATCTACAAACTCAAAATCTGTTGTATAATGATACATAATTATATTCAAAACAAAACACGTGTAGTCATTTAATAATGCCAATACAAATGCAAATATCTTATTCCGTTTTGAGAGAAGATAAGACCAATATAATAACAATGGAAAAAATATAACACACATATAGTCGAAGATATAATAAATAAAAAAAGAGTTCTCATTTTCTCCAAACACTATTTCCAATATAATAAAAAGAGTAGTTATTATCAATGTTATAAAACTAATAAAATAGCATATTTTTTGTTTATCCATACAATATTTCCTTTTTGATTCAAAATCTCATCAAGAATCGTCGTACCATTTAATAATTTGAAAAGCAATACTACATGCCGCATACCCTCTGCGCATTTTGTACCGTATTTTTCAGAAGCACCGAGGTCGTTACTGTTCCCACCCCGCCCGGCACCGGTGTTATTGCCGCCGCATTTTGGGAAACCGGCTCATAATCCACGTCACCGCAGAGCTTTCCGTCAGCCATATTGATACCTACGTCAATTACAATTTGACCGGGGTGTGTAAAACCGGCGCCGACCATCTTTGCCGAACCCGCACAGGCAATCAAAATATCTGCTCTTTTACATTCCTCGGCGAGGTGAAGTGTTTTGGTATGACATACGGTTACCGTGGCATTTCTGCCGATTAAAAGCATGGCAAGCGGTTTGCCTNNCCCGATAATCGTTACCTTTTTACCGGTTAAGCCGATGTTGTAAAAATCTAGGAGTTCGATTACTGCTCCCGCCGTGCAAGGTGCATAACCGTCTTTCCTGCCTTCATAAATGTAAGCATTATTCATCATTCCCATGCCGTCTACGTCTTTCTCTTTGGAAATGAGAAGTTCTAAGCGTTCGCTCGATAAGTGTTTCGGAAGCGGACGGAATAACAGGATGCCATGTACCGAATCGTCATTGTTCAGTTTGATTACCGTTTCTTCGAGAGCTTCCTGCACGGTATCGGACGGCAGCTGAATGACATCGGCGGCGGCACCGGCGGCAGAGAAGCGTTTTAAAATCCCTTTTTCATAGGAAATGTCGTCCTCCCGCTCACCAATTCGTATTACCGTCAGTTTGGGAACGGTTTGTTTCGTTTTTAAGTCTTCGATTTGTTGACTGATCTGTTCTTTCAAAGAATGAACAACCGGCATACCCCTTAACTCCTGCATTATGAGTTCCCCCTCAATCCTTCTTTCACTTTATTGTATATTATGTCACATCTTTCCACAGAATCCTGAAAGATTTTTTCCGCTTCGTCATTTAACTGCTTTGCATAATCCCTGTTTTTCATCAATTTTGTATTGATATAAACATTCATAATCGCCCCTTCGATTGCCGAACGGCAAGCAGAAGCGGAAACCCCGACATCACTGACTGCCAGTTTGGAACCTTTTACCGAAAGTTCTTCTATGACATCAATGATATCCGCCGTTTCTTTTAGTATTTCCATAGGGACAGAAGAAGCTGCGGCGAGTGCATTTTCCAGTGTGTCATCTCTGCCCGGAGCTTCTTTCGGAATTCCATAAGCCGCGGACAGCGGTTCAAATACTTCCGCATCTTTTTCAATCAAAACCAAAAGCTTCGATACCGACTCCTCCGTGCGTGACAGGATGTCCTCAATATCCGCTTGGTACTCCGCATACTTCTTCTTGCCTGATGTAAGGTTCGCTACCATAGAACACAGGGCAACGCCGACTGCCCCGATAAGTGAGCTTGCTCCGCCGCCGCCGGGAACCGCACTTTTGGAAGACAGCTCCGTTATAAAATCATTCAATGTGATATCCTTTATTTTATCCACTTGTTATCCTCTCTGTCATATATATTTGAATCCTGTTTCTATATCTTTGATTTCTATTCCTGTATATATGGTTTCTGTTCCTGGTTTAACGAAGGCGATCGCCTTCATACTTCTTACGCAAATCCAAATGCCGCATAATGTAATCATACAAATCGGTTTCATCGTTAAAGGATAAATCCAAACATATCGCAATATTCCGGAGCGTCCTGCCGTCCAGTTCGTCTTTGTTCCGTCTTAAAATATCAATTTTATTGGCATAGGTTTCTGCATCCAAAAAACTGGACAGTATCACATTAATCTTTTCTGTGCCCTCCGGTTCTTCCCCCGCTTGCTTTTCCTCAATTCTTCTTATTTTTTCGGGTAATTCATTCCTTCTTTCGATTTCTTTTCTTTGAAATATCGGCAGCCCGTCTAAGTTCTTTGTAAACTTATCCTGAAATTCTTCCTGGGATATCACAAAAAAATCAAAATCATCATATAATTCCTGATAACATACAACCTCTTGATTTGACGGAAGTGCCGTTGCCCGTGTAATGGTTTGTATTTTTTGTCCTGTCGCCCTT
>DBDL01000206.1:16411-32564 GCA_002293545.1 Lachnoclostridium sp. UBA933
GTCATTCTCCTATCCTATAAACTTAATTAAAAACGAAAATCCCTCTGACCTTTAATCAGGTTCTCAATATAATCCCCGGCTTTATTCCTTACCCTTTCATCCGGTACCTTTTGTAACTCCTTGCGTATCAGTTCTTCTCCCTTTTTCCTTGTTTCTTCGGATGCATAGTCAAGTAAATATTCCTTGAAGGTCATCAGCGCATTGGGCTGGCAGCAATTTGCAATCTGACCGGACTTCAGGAGCGTCATAAAGCGGTCGCCGGTTCGTCCTTCCCGGTAACATGCCGTACAAAAACTCGGAACATGCCCCAAATCAATCAGCCAGCTTATAACCTGATCCAGCGTTCTGGTATCGCTTACGTCAAACTGCCTTGTGTTTTCTTCCTCGGCTTCTTTCTCGATATATCCGCCGACACTTGTACTGGAACCGCCGCTTATTTGTGTTACCCCTAAACGAAGTACCCGTTCGCGTACCCTCCTTGACTCTCTTGTGGAAATAATCATGCCGGTATACGGCACGGTAATGCGTAATACAGTGATAATTTTTTCAAAGATTTTATCAGAAATAGCATTTTTGAAATCTTCTATGTGAATATCATCCGCCGGGCAAATACGCGGTACACTGATTGTATGGGGACCGACCCCATATTTTTCTTCTAAATGCTCCGCATGCATAATCAATCCGACAAGGTCATAGCGGTACAAATTCAGACCGAACAGTACGCCCAAGCCGACATCATCAATCCCCGCATCCATGGCGCGGTCAATTGCTTCCGTATGATAAGCATAGTTTGACTTAGGTCCTGCCGGATGAAGTTTTTTGTAACTTTCTTTGTGGTAGGTTTCCTGAAAGAGAATATAAGTTCCGATTTCGGTTTCTTTCAGTTTTTTGTAATTTTCTGTCGTGGTTGCGGCAATATTTACGTTGACACGGCGAATTGCTCCGTTTTTGTGACGAATCTTATAAATGGTCCGGATACTTTCTAAAATGTATTCGATCGGATTGTTTACCGAATCCTCTCCCGACTCGATTGCCAAACGCTTATGTCCCATATCCTGCAAGGCAATGACTTCGTTTTTGATTTCTTCCTGCGTCAGCTTTTTGCGTCCTATCTTTTTATTCCCGTAATGATACGGACAGTAAGTACAGCCGTTTACACAATAATTTGACAAATAAAGAGGCGCAAACATGACGATCCGGTTTCCATAAAACCGCTCTTTTATGTTTCTCGCCAGTTTCTCTGCCTTCCGATTGATTTCCGGTATCTCACATTCCAGCAATACAGCCGCCTCACGATGTGATATCCCTTTCATTCCGGCTGCTTTATCTAATATTTGCTCCAGTAAAACACGATTTTCTTTATTTTCATTTGCGTAGGCTATCGTATCAGTAATTTCCTGATGATTAATAAATTCTTCTGCCTGGTCTGAATTTTTACTATACATATTACCCCTCTGACGGATGCTCTGTTTTCTTTTTTTATTTTATCATACATTCGGTAAATGTCCAGCCGTTTTTATCAGGCGTAAAACGTGTTGTCATATGAAAGCTCCGTTTTACACCGGCATCCGGTGTTACCTGGCTGAGTAATATACCTTTCCTTTTTCCATATGGATGCCTTTCCGTTCCATCATCTCACTTATGGTCACAATCTTAAAACCCTTTTTCTTTAAATACGGAACGATTTTTGTCAGCGCCTTTGCCGTTTCCGGGTAAATATCATGCATCAGTACGATATCACCGTCTTTTACTTTTCCATATATCATGTGTTCAATCTCTTCTGATTTTTTCCCTTTCCAGTCCTCGGTGTCAACACACCAGTATATCAAAGGACCGTTTACGGCATCTTCCACTTTTTTATCCATTCTCCCATAGGTGGGGCGGACCATCTTAATATCATAACCGACATAGTCTTTCACAGCATCATGGGTACGTTTCAACGTGGTCTTCATTTCATTTTCCGATAACTTCGTCAGCGGGCGATGTTCCCATGTATGGTTGCCGATTTCACAGCCCAGTTTTTTCGCTCGCTTCAGCAAATCGGCATCCTCTTCCACTTGTCTGCCGATTGTAAAAAAAGTCGCTTTCACTTTATTCTTTTCCAACGTGTCCAATATTTGATCCGTAACACCTTGATAGGGTCCGTCATCAAATGTCAATGCAATCAGCTTTTGATTGGATTTTTTATGCGGTTTCGGTTTTTCCGGTGCTTCTTTTTTGTCCGGTTCGGGAACAATGGATTGCTTGGCAAGCGTTTCTTTCGTTCCCGTCGAGTCAAAATTATCCTGCGGAGAAAACACCGTGATAAAAATAAATACAATAAGAACAACGGCTGCTGCCTTGAGAATGAACGCAAATATTTTATTGAATCCGCGCAGTTCCATTTTATCACCTCTTCTCATGTATATTACGGTTCGTTTTCTCTGATGATTTTTATCGTGCGTTATCATTGTTTTTCATATGTTTCCGGGTTTTCCACAAGTATCTTTCCGTCTTTGACCTCCAGCTTTATTTTATTCCCCTGAACGCCTATCTTTTCCAGCAGATCGGATGGTATTTGCACACGCCCTGCCCGGTCAAGCACGGCAAATTCTTCCTGGGTATCTTCCGAATCCCATTGAACCGACATATCCCTTAATCTTTCACGGTAATTGGTTTTCATAATCCGCTCACTGCTCGTTTTTCCGTCACGTATGGAAACCACCCGGTTTACCTTACTCGCCAATTGATTATCATGTGTGACAATCAGAATTGTCAGACCCATTTCTTCATTTAGACGGTGCAGTAAATTCAGGATATAATCGGCTGTTTTACGGTCAACGGAACCGGTCGGCTCATCCGCCAGCAATAACCGGGGATTGTTCGCTAATGCAATGGCAATTGCCACACGCTGCTGCTCTCCGCCGGATAACTGACTGAGTCTGTGATTCCTCCGGTTTTCCATATCAACCAACCGTAAAAGCTCTGCCGCCCTTTCTTGTTTTTCATCGTCCTTACGCTTCAATGAATACGCTGCCTCTGCTTCTTCTGCGGTACCCGGCATATCCGTAACGGAAGTAAAAAGCATAGGCATCATGACATTTTCCCATGCAGTCAGGTAAGGAAGCAGGTTTCTTGCATTATTCTGCCATACAAACCCAACCGTATCCCTTTTATAATTTACCAAATCTTTTTCACTTAACCGAAATAAATTTTTCCCGTCCACATACAGCTTCCCTGCCGACGGACGATCCAGCCCGCCAATCATATTCAGGAAAGTGGATTTTCCGCTTCCGCTGTTACCGATAATAGCAGTCAGTTCCCCTCTTTTTACAGTCAGATCAAGACCCTGCAAAGCCAGCACTTCAATATCCTTTGTCTTATATATTTTCACCAGGTTTTCGCATTCTATCATCACGTCATCCGAAATCGGGCTTTGTTCTTCCTCATGTTCTTCTCTCTGATCGGTTCCGGAAATAGATAATTTTTTCCATCCTGCAAAGGCTATCATTTTTTTTAAATTCGTTTTCACACTATCTCACCATCCTCCAGTTCATATATACAATCGGCGATTTCCATTAATCCGGTATCATGTGTTGTCATTATGATTGTAATACCTTCCGAATCAACTAGCTCCCTGAATACCTTTACGATCTGTAATCCGGTAGCCGTATCCAGTTCTGCCGTCGGCTCATCCGCAAAAACCACTTTCGGATTATGTGCAATTGCTCTTGCAATGGCAACTCTCTGTTGTTCCCCGCCGGACAATTCCTGCGGTAAATGACGCATCCGCTTCCCCAGACCGACAAGGTTCAAGCACTCCTTTGTACGCTCTTTTAAATCTCCTTTTCTCCCTTGCAGCCGTAAAGCAAACTCGACATTTTCATATGCTGACATCATCGGTATCAATGCAACGGATTGAAAAACAAAGCCCATTTCGTTCCTGCGCAGTATTTCATACTCGGAGTCTTTCATGGAACCAATCTCTTTTTCCTCAAAAAATACCTTTCCGCTCTTAGGACGGTCCAGCGTACCTAATATATTCATTAACGTCGTCTTCCCCGAACCGGAACGCCCCCGAAAGATGGTCAGCTTCCCCATCGGAATCCGGATCGAAATATCCTTCAGTGCATAAAATTCTTCTCCCGCTCCGACGGGGAATGCCTGACTGACTTTTTCTGTTTCAATAATATTTTCCATAATTACTCTCCAATCTCCCGTTCCTGTACTAATCCTCTCCGAGTTTGAGTGCCTGCGAAATACGTATCTTAGAAATCAATATGCCCAGAATGACCATGCAAAGTATGATGACAAACGCAATCACGGAGAACAGGCGCACCATATCTNNCAATATTCCTGACCACCTCAAGGGGAACGGTCTGCTCCATGGAAGCATAGAAAATCTGTACAAGCGGAACAAACAATTTGGACGCAAGCAACCCTAGCACGGTTCCTGCCGCTATTGACATTCCGGAGCTGAATATTTGTTCGTTGATAAGCATCTGTATTACCTCTTTTTTGGTCATACCCATAGCACGGAATACGCCGAACAGCAACTCACGCTGACGTATTGATAAAATCCAATAAATCAAAAATCCCGCGCTGCATAAGATCAGAATAATAATAAAACTCATCGTCAAAATTCCGTTTGTTCCCTGATACAGAGGGTCACTCCTTACCTCCGATAAATGATTGTCCACATCCTCAAACTCTGCCAGTGAAATCTTTTTCTTTTCCGTATAGTCATAAAAGTATCTGGAAGAATCCTTGTTTTTAATCCATATATGATAGGGAATCAAACCAAATGCCGCCCTTACTTTTGAATAATTGGCAATGATCAGATAGTGTTCTGTTTCATTCAGCGTTTCCTGATCGGATACTTCATAAGTCTTCTCAATATACCCCGGCCAGTAATCCACAAATCCATATACCGTACCGGACATCTGTTTCCCGTCTTTGTTTGTCATCTGAATCACATCGCCGATATTGACATCCCCTTTCGTATAAAAATTCTTTGACAATAATATCCCGTCAGGAGAAGAGCCAAGGACATTCAAGTAGTTATTAATATGCGTCGGCAGCAGTCCGTTCTGAAAACGAATCGTATTTCCGAATTCCTTGGTATCCACTGCCATAATATCTGCCGGCAAATCGTCTTGTCCGCTTACTTTGATTTCCGATTCCATTCTCACTTTCGCCACATTCGCCGCGCCGCCTAATGTCTGATACTTTCCGAAATCCGGTTCGTAATAGATCAATTCCATATTCGGATTGTTTGACAGATAGATACTGTTATCTTCCCAAACCTCCCGAAGAACCAAATCCGTTCCCCACTGGTAGCGAATCGCTTTTTCCGAATTCGACAAAATCGTCCTCGCCACCGTGGCATTAAAAATACCGAGTGCGAGCGTCAGAATTAAAAATATCATCATAAAGCTCTGCTTTCCTTTGGCACGTATAATCTGCAAAAAGGACGCAAAAAAAGCAGGTTTCCAAAACCGCCTCCCGATCATAAAAATCAAGCGTACAATCCATGGCTGGATTCGCAAAAACACAAAACCAGCACTAACAATAAACAGTGAGGAACACAAGAACAAAAACGGATCCAGTGATTCCCCCTGAAGCATTCTTGCCACAAGCAATTCGGACTGTGTTGAAAATGAATATAATCCGTAAACCGATAATAATAACAGAAGCACATCGGCATATACCCGCTGTAAGATATGTCTTTTCTTTTTGCCTTTATTCTGCTTCACGGCAACAATACTGAATTGGATCTCCTTCAGTACCGGAAGTACCATACAGGCAACAGAACAAAGAACCGCACCGAAAATATAAAGCAATACCTCCGGGCTGATTGTTATATGAATCGCTTTCCGCTGGATAAATTCCAGGAATCCGTTTGCCGAACCCAATGCCTGACACAGGAACACACTGATCGGCAGCCCCAGCACAAGGCTGATGCCCGATAAAATTACGGACTGCAATAAATATATGGTTAAAATCTGACCTTTTCCGGAACCCCGGCTTTTCAGCAGTGCAATTTCATTTTGCTCCAAATCAAGCATTTGTCTGGAAATCATAAAGATAAACGCAAGAAGCAGTGCAAGTACCGGAACCTGAAGAATCAGCAGGGTTGCCACGGTCTTCTTCGACGAAACCTGATATTCCCTGAGATAGGATAATACATCCGGGTGAGGAAATTTGGAGCTTTTTGATGTATACGCCACCGATAATCTTTCGATTTCTTTGATTAGGGAATCCACTTGTTCCGGCACAAGCTGTTTATAGTCAAACAGCATGAACCATTGTGTGTTAAATGTGATTTTGGGATTCTTGGTCTGGATAAAGGTATTTTCAAATAACCTGTCATCAATAAAGCAATGATTAAAATAATACGACGGGCTGTTTACCCAATACGCATCGTCTTGTTTACTGTTCTCAAACACACCGGTTATTTTTATTCTAACCGGTTTTTCATCAATTAAAATCCACGGAAACTCAAACTCATCTCCCACCAGCAGATTCAGCCTTGTCATCGCTTTCTGGCTGACAACTGCGCCGTATGCACCGTTTGCATCCGGTTCGGAGGAATACATCTCACCGGAAAGTATCTTGGTATGATCCTTAAACTCGGAAAGCGCACAAATCTGCATTTCTTTTGTCTGCTTTTTTTCCTCGCGCTTTGTCAAAATCGTCGCACGCATCTTACTCAGAGAATGATACCCGATATGATAATTCTGTTCTACCCCTAAATTTTCTGCAATTTTATCCGACATCTGCCGCACTTGTTCATAAACCGTTCCCTGACCGGTTTCTTTTTGGACAGAGGCAGAAAACGATATCACGCCCGGATTTTTATCTTCCTTGGTGATCATATTGGCAAGCTTGGAATCCAATGCCCGCTTTAACGCGGCATTTTGATACATCGGATTGCTTCCCGCAATGGCAATTAATAAAACGTTTCCAATCAATAAACATATTACCATCCATTTTTTATGTACTAATTTTTGTTTTATAAATCTTAACATACCTGCTCCTATCTATACGCGTTTATCTTTCTGCATTTACGTTCATTGCCAAAACCTGACCTTCTTCCACGCCTTGTAAAATCCACTCCTCAGGCTGTATATCATCGCCCTCCAATGCTCTCACAATATAACGCTTATAGAGATTTCCGTTGTCAACCAAGTATACATAATACTTCATATCTTCACCGTCCAGCTCCTGATATATGGCATCCTGCTCTATCACAAGACAATCATTGACACGAAGTCTTTCATACTCAACATAAATATTCGTTTTCTTAAAGCTGTATTTTTTTTGGTCGGCTTTGGATATTTGTATCATCGTTGTGGAATCTCCGGTATCCGTATCTTCGGAATACAAACGATAAAGATCATCGTCGATTAAATTGTCTGCCGATATTACTTTCCCTTTCATCCGGTGCTGAATATCATTGCGGTCGCTTCCGAGTGCAATTGTCACTTCCGTATTATACCGGAGCAAATCCACAACTGCAGTTGAGAAGCCGGTGCGGTCAATCTCAATCAAAAAATCATCCCCCGTACGCAATGTTACAATATCCTTGCCCGATCCGTCGTATCCGTATTCGCTGTCGTCCCCTGCTCCAAGATCCATGACATCCATAACAATACCGTCAAATTTGGAATATAATTTGGTTTGGCTGTTACGGTTGATGCGGTTCTGCAAAGCCCTTTCCTGACTGCCGATTCTCTGTTCTTCGTTCCGCTTTTGCTTTAACTGTTCGTTTAACTGGTTCAGCATATTTTTTTGCTGTATTTTTTCCTGCTGATTCGCCGCGTTTTTTACCTTTCTTTTTTGCTCGTTGATCCGGTTCAATAATGATGTATAAGAAGACCGGTAAGCAAGCCTGGCATTTTCGATATTTAATCTTTCCCGCTCTATGTCTGCTTTGGAGAAATCCATTTTATAGGTGGCAACGACATCACCTTTTTTCACCTTGTCGCCTATTTTTACTTCAATCGTTTTCAGCGTGGCATCGGGAATCTCCATACGTATTACCGACTGCTTCGTATAATATACGGAGGCATTGGCAAATGCTTCCTGGACATACGTCTTCTTTTTTACTACGGTTGTCTTTAATTCTTCTTTTACAATTTCATCCGTATGCAATAACACTTCCGATTGGTTTTGGACCGGACGGCTGCAGCCGGTTAATAGCAGAATCATAAGGATACTGATTGATATTTTAGCTTTCCACATAAACTAACTNNCCCCTCTTCCGCTCCGCTTAATATTTCCGCATATGCCGGGGATCTTACCCCCGTAGTGACGATACGCCGCACTTTTGCACCGTTTTCCTCCACATATATGTATTGGTTCTCTTCATCATGCCATACGGCATTTGCGGGAACAGACAACGTATTCGGAGAGAAATTTTTCTGTAAATGGATTACCGCGAAATCCCCTACTTTGCAGGATACTTTTTTTTCGGTAAAATCATAATAGGAATAGGTCGGTGTACTGGTTTCATCATACCCATAACCGTATTGCTCCGTATTTAAGTCCACATAATCTGCTTCTGCCTTATACTCTTTTCCAAGAACAACCGCCGTATAACTGCTGCTGCTTTCCAATTCGCCGGAAGAAACAAATTCCGTTCTGATTCTCGGTTTACTCATAACTGCCAAACACACCACCGTATCTCCCTCTTCCACTGTCGCTCCGCTCGTTTGATTGATCGTAAGAACCTCTGCCGAAATCGGCGCAACCAGACTGCTTGAACCGGTATTGTCATCAAGGTATCCTCTTTCTTTCCGGAGCTTTTCAATTTCAAGGGCTTGAAGCTCTTTATTCTGGCGAAGTTTTGTTTCTGCCATTTTGATATTATGTGTTTGATCGATTATTTGATTCCGGATCCGTTTTTTATTGGCTTTGTTTTTTTCGGCTTGATATGATTTTCTCAATTGCTTCTTGGAATCTTTTAATGACTTGATTTCCGCAAGGCTTACATTGTTGGCATCCTTATGGCTCCTGCCTGCGGCATTGATTTCTTCTTCTTTCTCTCTGATTGCCTGCTTGTCGCTTGTCCCCTCTAATGTTGCCAAAACCTGACCTTTCTTGACTTTGCTGCCTACCTTGATATTGCATTTGTCAATAATACCGGAAGTGCCAAAACTCATCTCCAATACTTCCGGAACAATTTCTCCGACATATATGGACTCGTTATAGACGTCCCGGCGCTCTACTTTGACCGTATCATCCTCAAATCCAACCGGATCTTTTAATTCCGGTATGTCCGTCAGCGGTTCGGACTGCCGGCATCCGCAGAACAATAAAACGCATGTAATGCCAATAACTATGCCTGTAAATTTTTGTTTTTTCATTTTATCCCCATTCTTGCGCATGTTTTTGCGCATAATATACTTGACATTTGTGCGTAAGCACAAATTCAACGTGTGAAACGTATTTTGTTTCACACTATCCCCATTCCTTTGCATAACATAGAAAACAGTTTAATTGGTTATCACTTCATCGCCTTCCTTTAAACCGCTTACAATTTCGGTCAAGTGGTTAAATTCTGCGCCCTTTACGACATCTGCCGTCGTTTTTAATCCGTTTTCATCCTCTATGTAAACAATATACTTATCTTCAACTTTATAAACAACCGAGCTTGGCAGGTATAACGTGTTTTTCTTCTGCTGCAGAATACACGTTACTTCCCCGGCTTTATTGGAACTTTTCATATTCACCTTGTTTAACGGATAGAAATATACTCTTTTTTTGTACTTCCTGTCCTTTTTTACTTTAACCGGATAGATCACATCCCCTACGGATAAATTCAGCTTTTCACCCTCATTAAAATACCCGGCATATTTCGTAGAAGCTTCAAAACGGTTTTCGGACTTTTCTTCTACTGTTATTACGGCTCCGTCCGGTTCTGCTTCTTTTCCTGTCATATTTCTTTTTACATAGCGGACCGTTCCCGTAACCGGTGATACTAAATTTTTTTCTTTTAACATATCCGCCGCTTCTTTTTTTTCCATTTCATGGACCTTTAAATCAGACTCGACCTCCCGCATACTCGCCTGGTACTCCTCCCGCACCAATTGGATTTCTTTTTCGTTTGCACCCAAGGCCCGCAGTCTTTTCTGCTCCAAGGCAAGTAATTCCCTTAAATTTTTTAATTTGGTCTGTGCCGCTTTTATTTCATAAACTGCCGTATCATAATCAATAATCTCCGAACCTTCGGTTCCCAAGGCATTATAACTGTAAGTAAGCAATGTATCCCCCTTGTTTACTTTTGATCCTTTTTCCACATGAACCTTCTGCACGCGCCGGTTATAGGAATACGACGCCGTATGCTCCAATTCATGCAAAGCAGCTCCTTTGAAACCCGCCGTTACCTTTACCGAATGAACCATATCGCCTTTTATAACCTTGGTCTTCCCGTAATCTGCTCCCTCATACTCATGTACAAGCGGAGCGGCCGGAAATTCTTCTTCTTTCGGTAAAATACACGAAGCGAATAATACTTGGCTGAAGATCAGTATGGCAATCATTAACATTCTGTTCTTTTTCACTCCCCTACCTCCCGCTTCTTTTTTTATTTATTATAGCAACTTAATAAGAAAAACACAATACCAACCTATGTGTTTTTCTTATGTGCATATGTGTAAACATAACGATATTACCGCAGCAAATATAACGGCAGCAAGAACTTTCTGATAAGCAGTTTCATTTTCTCCCTTTCCTTTGACTTCCTCTGGATTTTTAGCTATAATTATAATAGATATTATTCCCGGCAGGAGGAAACATCCCATGATAAAAATAGCCATATGCGACGACGACGAGCGGTGTCTGGCTGCAAATGAAGCACTCGTAAAAGAATACATAACCGCACAGAAAATAATAGCGGACATCCATACATTCAAATCCGGTGAGTTTTTCTGGCACGACATACAGGAAGGTCAGTTTTATGACCTTATCCTGCTGGACATTGAAATGCCCGGTAAAAACGGGATGGATATCGCAAAAAGTATCGCCGAACACTCTCCGTCTTCCCTTGCCGTCTTTATTACCTCCTATCAAAAATTTGCCGTCGACGCCTTTGAATATTCCATTTTCCGTTATGTCCTTAAAAATGAGATCAGGGAAAAACTGCTGCCCGCCATAAAAGACGCTTTGTTCTATATCGAGTTACAATCAGATCAGACCTACGAAATCCGCACAACGACACAATTTCAAAAAGTCCCCTATAAAAATATCATCGCCATCCGAAAGGACGGAAAATATTCTATCATGGTCCTTTTTGATTCCGAAATCAAAATTCGCAAGTCACTGTCAGCGATACATAAGGAACTGGATTCCGAAGATTTTGTTTATGTTGACCGCTCTTGTATTGTAAACCTCGTCCATATTGTCAAACTGGATGAAATGGACGTATATATGAGCAATAACACAAAACTTGCCGTCAGTAAAAAAAGACACCGGGAGTTAAAAGAAATTATCAATATGTTTTGGGGGGATAAGATATGATACTGGAATTATTTCTGATATTTATGATATACATGATATTTGAAGTTTTCTCATGTTTTTTGGACAGTTATCTGCTTTTTTCGATTATTGAACTCCTCCGCCCCAAAGAAAACACCTTGCGGCATAAGATGATTTACAGCTCGGTATTAACCGGTGTGATACTGATCGTAAATGCAGGCTACCGGCTTCCCATATTACCGGTTCTGATATCCCTTGTATTTGTCAGCCTGATTTCAAAGTTTTATTACCGCTGTAATATTTTGATTGCCCTCCCTGTTTGTATGTTTTATTTTCCCATTAGTTATCTGATCGATTTCGTTACGGTATCTGCTTATGATTTATTTGCAAACAATGAATACCATATCCATACGCTTATATATGAAGCCGGTTTGCAAAGCTTTCTCTGTCTGGCAGCTTCCAAACTGATTCTTATCGGTATTTTTATGCTGGTACGAAAAATCCTTCAAATCAACCGGCCGGATATGAAACTTTCCAAATCACTTTTGATTATATCCATGACAGGGATACTGGGGTCCTTTTTTTTTCTGATCCGTACTTTCAGCATAGATAAGTATTATCTTGCGATGGCTTGGTTTTTCATGACGGTTTCCATCAGTCTTTTACTGCTGCTGATTTTTATCCATCTAAAATATCAATATGAAATCAATACAAATAATATCCTGACAATGAGAAATGAGTTGTCCGAAAAAAACTATACGGAAATCAAATCAATGTATGAAATCAATTCAAAATTGTACCACGATTTTAACCATCACGTAAGCGTGATTCAAAATTTGATGGAAGAAGAAAATTATACGAATTTGACAGAATATATTAAAAATCTCAATTCCCCGGTTAATGATATGAAAAATACTTCATGGACCGGCGATTCCGTTATTGACTTTATCCTGAACAGTAAAATTCACGAAGGGGAAAAATCATCCGTTCACTTTGCCATTCAGGCAGAATTCCCTTCCGGAACAGGAATCCATGCCAATGATATTACCATTATTCTGTCGAACTTACTGGATAATGCGATTGAAGCATGCAGGAAAGTGGAAAATGAAAACGAACGGCATATGTATATTGTGATCCGTCAAATCAATGAAATGATTTTTATCAAAGTGAAGAACAGCTATCAGCATTCACCGAAAAAAAGAGGAGTTCGTTTTGTAACGATTAAGAAAGACAGCACTACCCACGGCTGGGGACTAATGAGCGTAGAAAATACCGCCAGGAAATACAAGGGCACATTAAAATGCGATTTTGATGAAAAACAGCATGATTTTACCGCTGTCGTAAATTTATCCCCGCTGGAAGTATTTTGATATTATGATTTGTGCATCCTGTTCCCGAAGTGATCCGCTCACGATCCGGATTCGGGTACAAGTTTTATCTTTGTAATTTCACTGTTTGTACCGACCCGAACATACGGAAATAACGAACCGGTCCCCTGTGATACATAGATATCCATATTTTCATATTGAAAAAGCCCTTTATTGTACGGCATTGAAAATTCTTGAATCAAAGCCATCGGAAACAACTGACCGCCATGTGTATGACCGGACAAAAGCAAATCGGCTTTCTTCCCATTCATATAAGAAACGCCGGATGGTCTGTGATGTAATACAACAGTCGGACGGTTCCCGTCGATCGGCAACTGTTCCAGCACACTCTTTACGGTATCCGGACCGGCAGGCGTATGCCCGCTCACTTCTTTTTCATCCTCCCGCATATTATCCAGCCCGACAATCTGCAATTCCCCGAACATCGTTGTTTCGTTACGCAGTACAATAACCCCTGCGTCTTTCATTTGCTTCACCGCATCCTCCACACCCACATAGCTTTCATGATTCCCGTGGACAAAATAGTGCAGTGCCTGAATTTTACCCAACAGCTCCGGTATCCCGGAATCTTCTGTAAAATACTCTTTGCTCTCAAAAAAATCCCCCGTATTGAATACCACATCGGGATTGATTTCCGTGATTTTCTCTACTGTCTTTTCAAGACGGTTCCTCCCCCAAAAACTTCCCAGGTGCATATCCGTAATATGTACCGCCGTAATTTCCTCTGTTAAGCCGGCAATCGGTATGGTGACCTCTTTGACACGAATCAAAGAAGTATTGATAAAACCGTATGACACAATCAAAGCAGTCATCGTTAGTACAACTGCTCCGCGTATTCCCGGACTCATTTTAAATACCAGATGAACCAAGTCAACGATGACTAATGAGGACAATAAATATAATAAAACAGCTGCCCAGACTGTTCCCGGATAGAAAAGGATATCCCCGATAACTCCCGGTGAATCCGCGGAAAACCAGCTTCCGGAAACGGTTGCTGTCGTTGTGATTATAAAAATCAACAGCCATCCTTTCAACGAAAGAACCGGAAAAAACTGCGAAAACCGCTTGGACAGATAATAAGCGCCCCCTGCAATCATTCCTAAAAAAAGTATTGCCATAAATATTATTCCTATATATGCCAATGGATTCGTCCTCCTCATTTCGTGTGCTTATCTTTTGTCTTTTTTTTATTCATATAGCATACGGTATCTACGGGTAATTCCTTTTTTTCCAAACGGGAAGCGGTCCATTTCTTTATCAAACGGAAAATCATTGCAAAGACAGGTACGGCAATCACCATTCCTGCCAATCCGAATATAGAACCGAATATCACAATGGAAAACAATACCCAAAAGCTTCCTAATCCAATTGACTCCCCCATAATTTTCGGTCCGATGATGTTACCATCAACCTGAAGAATAATAATAATCAGAATCAGAAAAATAATTCCTTTCATCGGGCTGATTAAAAAGACAAGAACCGCACTGGGAATCGTACCGATGTATTGACCAAAGAAAGGGATAATATTCGTAACACCTATAATGACGCTGATTAAAACCGCATAGGGAATGTTCGCGATCGTTAGTACAAAAAAGGTTATAATCCCTACAATCAACGAATCAAGCAATTTCCCGCTGATAAACTTACCGAACACCGTATTGGTTTCCGACATCAAATCGAAGAACCGTTCCGTATGGTCTTTTTTTAATATACTATAAAAGACTTTTTTCGTCTGGGCACAAAACAATTCCTTATTTGCCATCAGATAAATTGAAAAAATCAGTCCGATAAACAGATTCAGCAATACGCCCAGTACATTCATGATTCCTGCCGATACATTCCATAGAAAATCCGAACTCGTCGGCAGCAGTTCGGTTCTTAACCATGCGATTAACTGGTCAAAGAGCGGATTGGTAAACCCTTTGATATCTGATATCAATTCCGGATTATTGTCAAAAAGATCATTGAGCCATGTCTGAAATGAACGGTATTGAACCGGTAAGTCCTGAATCAATAACTGAATGCTGTTTACAAATTCCGGAAGCACAAGCATCAGTATCCCCGAAATAAAGAAAACACTCAATATCAATACGACAAAAATGGATACTCCGCGCGCAAACGCCTTTTGGAGGTGTTGTTTTTTTAATAATTTATTCGCAGCCGGCAAAAAAATCCTGCGTTCAAACAAACTCATCAGAGGATTAAGCAGGTAGGCAATAATCAGACCGATATATAAGGGCTTTAATGCCGTATTCAGAACGGATAATCCCGCCATAACATTGTGCCAGTTTAAAAAGATAAAAAGAATAATCAGTGAAATAAAAACCAATGCCAGCACAATTGCCGCAATCTGTATATACTTTTTCTCAATCTTATCCCACATTGCATTGCTCCTCCGTCATTTTCATAATGTTATTATTATACAGGGGATAAATTAGAATGTCAATCTCGCATAGAAACCAAATCATAAGATATTTCCACCCGGAGATAAGCACCGTCTAAATGATAAAAAGAGCATCCGACTCCTAAAGAATCCGTTGTAATATAAAATCCGTAATACTCCTTGTTTTTCAGCATCTTCAATATATCAGACTTGTAGTTTGGATCTTGACGAAGATATTCCAACAAGTCTTTATTTCGTTTTGTATCCTCTTTCGTAATATTGGAAAACTTCCCGACCTGCTCTGCAAAGTTTTCATCAATCGTCACAAAATCAGTGAGTTCCATCTTTTTCACATCTTTCATATCAATCACCAATGTATCCATCATAGAGATGGATGTATCACTGCCGGTACTGATAAAAATCATGCTCAGGAATTCATCTGTTGCCATTGTAATTTTACATTTACATTCTACTTCAAACCCTTTAAGATACATCGTTTCGTAGGACGATAATTTCCCCATCTCCCTTAAAATCAAATCATTTACCAATTCTTCCTTATAATCATCGTTTGTACCTCTTATCTGCGGATATTCAAAATCAATATACCGCTGTATATCCACAGAATAAGAACACTCCGGCTCACTGATTATTGCCGGAGGCGAAACAGCCTGCTGACGGGCAGAATCTGATTTTTCATATTGACAACCTGTCAACACTATAAAGAACAATATAATAACAAATCCCAATTTTTTCAAATCTCATCACCTCATATTTTATTTTTATCGTATAAAAAAATAAAAACATTGCCTTTGTATACGTTCTTTGTTATATGAGTATACATGAATATCTTAGAAACCGCAAACTATATTTTTATCAAATTACTTCCGAAATCCGCCCGTACCGGCTTGATAATATCTGCTTA
>DBDL01000206.1:32638-32869 GCA_002293545.1 Lachnoclostridium sp. UBA933
CTATTGGGAAACGAGGGATACCGGGTAACCGCCCCGGCTGATTTTACAAACACGGCCGAACAAGTAAAAGAAGATATGCCGGATTTAATTCTGCTGGATTTGGGACTGCCGGGAAAAGACGGTTTTTCTTTATGCAAAGATATCCGGGCGAACTCCCGTGTGCCGATTATTTTTGTAACCAGCAGGGACAATTCTATTGATGAGTTAAAAGCACTCAGCCTCGGCGGAGAT
>DBDL01000206.1:32875-34116 GCA_002293545.1 Lachnoclostridium sp. UBA933
TCAAAGCAGTATTGCGGCGTAATTCCATTGATGCCATGCAGACGGACCTCATAGAGGCAAAAGGGTTGCTTCTCAATCTTTCAAAAGGCACGCTTACCTATGATAAAAAAAGCTGTGACGCAACAAAAAATGAACTTAAAATCCTATCCTGCCTGATGCGGCAGCCCGGTGAAATCGTTACGCGCGCCGATATGATTGAATACTTATGGGATAACCAAGTCTATATTGATGATAATACCCTTAGCGTGAATATTACCAGACTCCGGCTAAAACTGGACGAACTTGGTTGTTTTCATTACATTACAACAAAACGGGGAATGGGGTATAAGATATGAAGTGGAATGAATTTATGCAGGACAGGTTTTGGCAATTACTATCTCATACGGTATCTGTCATTTCACTTTCTGTATTCCTGCGAACAGCCGGTATGTCCTTCAGTGTATTGCTCCTTATATGGATCGTATGGATTTTAGGTTTGTCACTGATTATGACAGTAAATTTCCATAAAGAAAAAATGCATTTACAGGAGCTTGAATCCATTATGGACCGGCTTGATAAGAAATATCTCTTTATGGAGTGTATCAAAAAGCCGGTCAATATTTATGAAAAAAGATTTACCGCCCTGCTGCGGCGTTCCGGTAAAGCAATGCTGGAAGCGGTATCCGATGCCGAAAACCGTCAAAAGGAATACCGGGAGTATATCGAAGACTGGGTACATGAAATCAAGGTTCCGATTACTGCCGCCGAATTGGTCTGCACCAACAACAAATCCGACATCACCCGTAAACTGATGGTGCCGTTATCTCAAATCGAAGAACACGTAGAAAGAGTATTGTATTATGCCCGTGCCGGAAGCTATGAAAAAGATTTTATCATTCGCGCTGCTTCACTGTCCGATATTATAAAAGAAACGCTTGCCAAGTATCAGACATTACTGATTCAAAATCAAATCCGCATTGAAACCTCCGGTCTGGATTCCATAGTCTATACCGACAATAAATGGGCTGCTTTTATGATTGGACAGTTTATATCAAATGCCCTCCGCTATAAAAAAGAAAATCCCGTTATCAAATTTGAAGCATTCCGCAGCGGAAAAAAGATACACCTGAAAATTATGGACAACGGTATCGGCATCCCTCCCTCTGATCTGCCCCGGATTTTTGAACGGGGGTTTACCGGAAGCAACGGCAGATTAAAAGGAAAATCCACTGGAATGGGGTTATTTATCTGCAAAAAGCTTG
>DBDL01000140.1:0-7740 GCA_002293545.1 Lachnoclostridium sp. UBA933
CGCGTTTTTCAGCCGCCCGCTTTTATATATCCAAATTCTTAGCATATTTCGCATTGGCTTCAATAAACTCACGGCGGGGTTCTACCTTGTCGCCCATCAAAGTCGTAAATATCAAATCAATTTCAGAAGATTCTTCTTCATCCATATTGACTTTCAGGAGAATCCTTTGTTCCGGATCCATCGTCGTATCCCAAAGCTGAGTGGCGTCCATTTCGCCAAGCCCCTTATATCGCTGGATACCGATATTCCCATCACGCCCGATTTCTTCCAGTATCATCTGCAATTCTTCATCGGTATAGGCATAGTGTTCTTTTTTATTCTTATCCACTTTATACAAAGGCGGGTGTGCCAGATACACATATCCTTTCCGAATCAAATCCGGCATAAAACGGTACAGGAAAGTAAGTAAAAGCGTAGAAATATGCGAGCCGTCAACATCGGCATCCGTCATAATGATAATCTTATGATATCTCAGTTTTTCAATATCAAAATCATCTGCAATTCCGGTTCCAAACGCCGTTATCATAGCACGAATCTCTTTGTTGACCAGTATTTTATCCAACCGCGCCTTTTCTACATTCAAAATTTTACCGCGCAAAGGAAGAATTGCCTGTGTCGCACGGGAACGTGCCGTTTTTGCACTTCCGCCGGCAGACTCCCCCTCCACGATATAGATTTCACAATGTTCCGGATTTTTATCACTGCAATCTGCCAATTTTCCCGGCAGACTCATTCCCTCCAAGGGACTCTTTCGTGTCAGATCCCTTGCTTTCCGGGCGGCGTCCCTTGCACGCTGTGCCAAAATTGCTTTTTCACAGATTATCTTTGCCACTTGCGGATTTTGTTCCAGAAAATAAGTCAGATTTTCGCTGACAATACTGTCTACCGCTCCCCTTGCTTCACTGTTTCCGAGCTTCTGTTTCGTCTGCCCTTCAAATTGCGGATCGGTAATTTTTACACTGATGATTGCCATTAAGCCTTCCCGGATATCCTCTCCGGTCAGATTTAAGTCATTTTCTTTCAATATCTTTTGATCTCTGGCATAGGTGTTAAATGTCTTCGTCAGCGCATTACGAAATCCTACTAAATGCGTTCCTCCCTCAGGTGTCGTAATATTGTTTACAAAACTGTAACAGCCTTCTACATAAGTAGAATTATGCTGCAGTGCAACCTCGACATATACACCGTTTTTTGTTCCCTCACAATAAGGAATTTCCTCATAGAGCGGATCTTTGTGCCGGTTTAAATACTGTATATATTCTTTAATTCCGCCCTCATAACAAAACTTGTCCGTCCTTTCTTCCTCCGGTCTTAAATCCGTCAATTCAATCTTGATCCCTTTTGTTAAGAATGCCATTTCCCTTAATCTTTGACGAAGTACGTCATATTCAAAATCCATTGTTTCTTTAAAGATTGAATTGTCAGGTAAAAATGTTACCTCCGTTCCGACCTTGTCAGTCGTTCCGATTTCTTTTAATTCATGCATGACCTTTCCGCGTTCATAACGCTGAAAGTAGACTTTCCCGTCGATATGTATTTTTACTTCCAGCCATTCGGAAAGTGCATTTACGACAGAAGCTCCCACACCATGAAGTCCTCCGGATACTTTATATCCGCCGCCGCCGAATTTTCCGCCGGCATGAAGAATTGTAAATACTACCTCTACGGCTGGTTTCCCTGCCTTTTTATTAATTCCGATCGGGATTCCGCGTCCATTGTCAATAACCGTAACCGAATTGTTTTTGTTGATAAACACTTGAATCGTATCACAAAAGCCCGCCAATGCTTCATCAATTGCATTGTCTACAATTTCATACACCAAATGATGAAGTCCTTTCGCCGAGGTGCTTCCGATATACATTCCCGGACGCTTCCTGACCGCTTCCAATCCTTCCAATATTTGAATCTGATCCGCACCGTATTCCGCTTTTACTTCGTTTTACATGATTTAACCCCTCCGTTTTCAATTTCAAACGTCCTGCCTATATATAATTCCTTTTGAATAAATTCCTCCAGTCCTGTACAGGTAATAATCGTTTGTATTCCCTTGATGCTCTTTAATAAATGTTTTTGTCTTTTCCGGTCCAGTTCCGACAAAACATCATCCAATAACAGAACCGGATTTTCCTTTATGGTACTTTTTACAAGTTCAATTTCCGCAAGCTTCAAAGACAATGCGGCAGTTCTTTGCTGTCCCTGAGAGCCGAATTTTCTTAAATCCTTATTATTTATAATAAAAGCAATATCGTCCCTGTGAGGTCCTATATGCGTTGTTTTCATGAGGTAATCTTTTTCTTTCGATATCAATAATTTTTCCTCAAATAAATCCTCCGTGACATTCGGTTCATAAATCATACGAATATCTTCTTTTCCGCCGGACAACTCCTTGTGTATACGTGAAATAACCGGATTCAGTCCGTCAATATATTTTCTTCTTTCCTCAATGATTTGTCCGCCGAATTCAATTAACTGCTGATTCCATACTTCTATTGTATCCTTTAATTCCGCATTGAAACTGATTTGTTTCAATAAATGATTTCTCTGCTGAAGTATTTTATTGTATTTTGTCAAATTAAATAAATATATCTTATTTATTTGGCATAATTCCATATTGATAAATCTTCTTCTTTCGGAGGGACCGTTTTTTATCATAGATAGATCTTCGGGAGAAAAGAAAATAATATTGCATATACCAATCAATTCATTACTTTTTTTAATACTTCCCCCGTTTACTGCAATTCCCTTGCTGTGATTTCTTTTTATATGAACATCTATCTTATTCGTAATTCCCTTTTTCTCCGTTATCATGCGTATATGACTTTCGTCCTCTCCCATTCTTATCATTTCTTTGTCGCTGCTGCCCCGATGGGATTTTGTCGTCGCCGTAAAAAAAATACTTTCCAATACATTGGTCTTTCCTTGTGCATTGTCGCCGAATAGGACATTCGTTTCCCCGTCAAAAGAAAAAGTTTCCCTCTCATAATTTCTGAAATTGCTCAAATCCAACTGTTTGATTATCATAGCCGCTCATTTCTTTGAAAGTTATGTTGCTCCTTTTGCACCTTCTATTTTACAAACCAATCCATTAAATTCAAAGACATCTCCGTCCGTCAATTTTTTTCCCCGTCTGGTTTCCGTTTCGCCGTTACACTTCACCATTCCATCCTGTATTACGACTTTTGCCTCTACACCGGAAGAAACCATACCTGCTAATTTTAATGCTTGTCCCAACTTAATCGTTTCATCTTTTATTTGAATTGTTTCCACAAAATCCTCCGCTTTCCATACTAAACCGCACTGCTCAAATTTATTGGCAAAATCAAATACACAAAAGTTCCGTCGGCATCTTTTATAAAACACGGTGCCTTTGAATTCGTCATATACAATGTAATCTCATCGTCATCAATTACTTTCAGGACATCAATCAAGAATTTCGGATTAAAGGCAAACACGATATCTTTTCCCTCTTTCTTTATTTCAATGCTCTCATCCATAGAACCTATTTTGGTATTCATTTCCATACAAACACTATTTTCTTCGATATTCATAACGAGCGGCTTTTTATCGGATTCCCTCAAGAGTAAAATACCTCTGTCAACACTTCCGTATAACTCTCTTTTATTAATTACTGCTTTTGTTTCATAGTCATTTGAAATCATTTTATTAATATCATAATAATTGCCTTCAATCAGACGGGAAAGAACAATGGTATCATCAAATTCAAACATCACATGATTTGAATTAAAGTACATATTCAGCAAATCATCCTCATTACTGCTCAGTATTTTACTGATTTCACTTAATGTTTTTCCCGGAATAATTACCTTGATGGAGTCATAACTCTTTTCCAGTTCTGTCTTTCGGACCGATACACGGTAAAGGTCAAGCGATGTAATCTGAAATACGTTCCCATGGATTTCAAAAAGTTCGCCGGTCAGGATACGGTTATTATCATTGCTTGAAGTAGAAAAAATTGTCTGCCTTATCATTTCTTTTAACTTGAATTGAGATATTTCAACTTGATTCGTCTTTTGAATCTGAGGTAAAAAAGTAAACTCATCACTCGGCAATCCCGAAATATTAAACTTTGCTTTACCGCATTTTAACGTCACATTGTCGTTCGTATCTGACTCAAAGTAAACCTCCTCATCCGGTAATTTATTAATAATTTCAGAAATAATCTTCGCATTGATTAAAATAGAACCTTCTTCTATGATATCACTTTCAACCAAGGTTTTTATTCCTAACTCCATATTATTTGTCGTCAGATTGATTTTTCCTTCCTTTGTTTCGATGGCAATGCAATCTAATGTAGGAATCGTAGATTTTCCGGTAACTGCTTTTAACACAATATTGATTCCTTCTGAAAAATTATCCTTATTGCATGTAAACTTCATAATCTTAATAACTCCTTTCAGGATTTGCTTTATATATATAATAGTAAAAATCAGTAGTGATAGTGATAGGGCAGGTGTATTTGTGAAAATGTAACAGGATTCTGAAAAAAAGGCGGTTATTCTTGTGTACAAACCTGTTATTTTTTATTAGGACAAAAAGATAACAATTTGTTGATAAAAATATAAAGTGTACGGCTTATTAAGTTATCCATAATTGTAAACATGATATTCACATAAAATCACGCATTTAACTTCTTCTTGATAACATCTATGGAATTTTTAAGAATTTCATCCACTTCTATTTTTTCCATGATCTTGTTGACACCGTGGATAACTGTAGAATGATCTCTTCCGCCTAACGCAGAACCGATTTCTTTAAAAGAAAAGTTCGTTAGTTCTTTGCACAAAAACATGCACAATTGGCGTGGAAGAACGATATCATTTGTTTTTCTGGTAGAAAGAATCAAAGATTTTTCGATATGAAAATGATCTGCTACAATATCTAGTATGTAATCAATCGTAATCTTCGCCTTATGATCCGGCGATATTTGATTACGCAGTAATTCTTTCGCCATTTCTAAATCCACCGTGTTGTGCTTTAACCCCGTATAAAGGACAATTACATTCAATGCACCCTCCAGTGAACGGACATTTGACTTTATATTTGTTGCAATATAATCTAATATAGAGTTGTCAATCTTAATATTTTTCGTATCACATATTTTTTGTAAAATTGCCATGCTTGTTTCATAGTCGGGAGGTTGAATATCCACAATAATACCCTGTTCAAACCGGGAACGAAACCGTTCGTCAAGAAGTTCCATGTCCTTTGGCGGTTTATCACTGGAAATAACGATTTGTTTACCGGACTCATAAAGAGTGTTAAAGGTATGGAAAAATTCTTCTTGTGTGCTTTCCTTTCCTATTATAAACTGAATATCATCAATAAGAAGAATATCTACATTACGGTATTTTTCCTTTAAAGCCGCCGTAGCGGAAGAATCTCCTTTTGTTCTGTTAAAGCGGATGGCTTCGATTACTTCATTGGTAAAGACTTCACTTGTCACATACATAACCTTTAATTTATTATCCGCTTCTATTATGTAGCGTGCAATCGAATGCATCAGGTGTGTTTTGCCCAGACCGGAATTGCCGTAAAGGAACAAAGGATTATATACTTGGGCGGCAGGATTTTCGGCAACGGCTAAAGAAGCAGCATGTGCCATAGAATTACTGCTGCTTACAACAAACGTATGGAAAGAATGTCCTGAATTCAGATAGGGATATTTTCTTAGTAAAAGGGATGAAACTTCATCAGAGGTATTATCATATTTCGAGATATCCTTGCTCAAAATAAAATCAATATCTACTTGCCTTCCGGTAATTTCTTCAATCGCAACCGTAAGAGGCATTTTGTATTTATTGCTGATAATATCCGGTGCGGAACCTTGTTTTTCTTCGTCAATGATGATTAACACCTGATTATTATGTTCTGAAAAAACGGTAAGCGGCAACAGCCATGTTCTGAATAAAAGATTAGAAACGTTATATTCATCCTTTACATGATTGATAATTTCGTTCCATTTGGATTTTATAGAGTTTTCCATTGTTTTTCCTGCCTAACCTTAAAAAAATTGAATAGAGAAACAAATACATATCTTCATTATATATCATCTTGTCACATAAAGAAAGACAAAAATTAAGGTTTTCATTTTTTTTTGCTTTTGTCATAATATCTACTTGACTTAATGGGTATTAGATAATATAATTAGGCTTGATACGTTGTTAGATATGTTGACAAAAAGTAGAGTGTCAAGTTTGACGCTCCGGTAAAAGAATAGGAGGTATGAGAATATGAAAATGACTTATCAGCCCAAAAAGAAATCAAGAGCCAGAGTTCACGGTTTTAGAAAAAGAATGAGAACGTCGAATGGAAGAAAAGTTGTTGCCAGAAGAAGAGCAAAAGGAAGAAAAACACTTTCCGCTTAGGTCGCAGCCTTATGTGACCTTCTTTAACTTATGAAAGTTTAACTTATGACAGGTAAGCAGAGTCTTTTACGGAGAGTGAGTATTGTTTGGAAGATTAAAGAAAAACAGTGAGTTTCAGGATGTCTACAAATCAGGAAAATCAAAAGCGAACCGGTATTTTGTTATGTATGTTATGGAAAGGGAAAGCGGTCCCAACAGGTATGGGTTTTCAGTGAGTAAAAAAATCGGAAATAGTGTGGTTCGTCATCGTACCGTTCGTTTATTGAGAGAAAGCATAAGGAAAAATGATGAGTTTTTAAGGTCCGGAAAGGATATTGTCGTTATAGCCAGAGTGCCGGTAAAAGGAAAGAGTTTAAAAGAAGTTGATTGTGCCATATTGCATTTATGTAAATTACACGGAGTTTTAAAATGAAAACAATATTATTATTTTTATTGAAAATATACCGGAAATTTATTTCTCCCATAAAAAAAGCACCGTCATGTATTTATGTACCCTGTTGTTCGGAGTATGCCGTTCAGGCAATTGAGAAATACGGAGCAGGAAAGGGAAGTTTTCTTGCTGTAAAAAGAGTATTGAGATGTCATCCTTTCCATAAAGGCGGGTATGATCCGATACCATAAGAAGTGTCTGAGAAACGCAGGTACGTAAGTTCCGCAGTTCGGAATTTACCCCGCGGGGAGAGTTTTATTTGAAAAAGGAGCGGGCGAAGGAGAAAAATATCTATTTTCGCTGAAAGAGAAATTTTCAATAAATAAAATCAGGAGGATTTGAATGGAGTGGTTATTAGGTCCGATTGTATCAGTTTTAGCATATATACTGAGATATACGGACAAGTTGATATATTTTATTTTTAATATACACAATGCAGGTATTTGTATTATATTATTTACCTTTGTAACAAATTTGCTGATGTTTCCGCTTACACTGAAGCAGCAAAAGACAACAAGGGTTTCATCACTTATGAATCCGGAAATACAGGCAATACAAAAAAAATACAAAGGTAAGAAAGATAATGTTTCCATGCAGAAAATGCAGAGGGAACAGCAGGCGGTTTACGATAAGTATGGAGTAAACCCATTGGGCGGATGTCTGCCGCTGTTGATTCAAATGCCTATTTTATATGCACTTTTTAGAATAATCAGAGATATTTCGGAGTATGTACCTTCATTAGAAAACAGTACATCTTTTTTGGGTATTGAATTAAATATTACTCCCTTTGTGCCATGGGGAGCAAATGGCGGATGGGATCGTTCGCTTTTGATTCCGATCCTGGCTGTTGTCACACAGTTTGTATCAACAAAGCTGATGATGGCAAGTCAATCAAAAAAGGGAAAAGACAATTCGGATATGCCG
>DBDL01000140.1:7781-7990 GCA_002293545.1 Lachnoclostridium sp. UBA933
TTGGATTTCCGGCAATATTATCCGGGCGATCCAATCATTATTTATAAACCGTCATTTTGATAAAATGGATGTGGAACAGATTATTGAGCAGAACAAAGAAAAAGCGGCGGCAAAGTCAAAGAAAAGGGAAGTAATGAATCAACGTGTGGCACAGTATTCAAAAACGAGAACGGCGAATATCAAAACGACAGAAAATAGTGACTTTGCCG
>DBDL01000115.1 GCA_002293545.1 Lachnoclostridium sp. UBA933
CCGTCACAACGCAGACGCTTTTCAAGCCGCCGTCATATAGAGCGAAAAGGTCACCGCGTTCCAAATACCTATCAATCATACTTTTTGACTCGTCTGCCAAAAGCAGCAGGTCGAGAAAGTTATTTTTGTCCGTTGCAATGAGTTTAATGTTTATTCGCGCTTCAGTGGTCATAAACCCTCCATTTCTTTCTCAATCATCCGAGTTTCCTGTTTGAGCCAGCAATCACGTTTATAGTATAGTTGATATACAGTGCAAAATCAAGCCTTGTTTCCATAATGCGTGTATTTATTTAAAACATTTTTTCTCATGGGATCAAAACTTGACTTATCGGCAGAAAAGGTTTAGAATGTTTCGTGAATAGTTATAATACTATGAAAAACCGGGAGGAGATATACATTCACAGGGATGTATATTGATGAATTTATGGAAAAAATCACGAGTATGGATGTGTGTGAATTAACACATAATAAGGTGATTGGGACACCGGATTTAAGAAATTCAACGATAACTTTTCATGGAAAAGGAAACATACTGTTTTGTCAGAACGGAGTAAAGTTAATTGACAGTACATTAAACTTTATGGGAGATCATTCGGTCGTTTTTTTGTGCGCGAACAGAGGCGGGTATTATCTGGGTATTTCGGTACACCATAGCAGCGTAATATACATGGGGTTAAATAATTATATTAACGGCAGACTGAATATTGTTGCGTCAGAGCAGCAAAATGTGATTATCGGGGATGACGGAATGTATTCCTTTGATTGCTGGCTGCGGACAGCCGATCCCCATTTGATTTATGACAGTAATACACATAAGCGTATCAATGACAGCAAAAGTATTATCATCGGAGATCATGTTTGGATCGGACAGCATGTATTTGTATTAAAGGGGAGTATGATCGGATCGGGAACGATTGTCGGGGCAGGCGGAATTGTGTCGGGNNATTGTCGGGGCGGGAAGTGTCGTATCCGGCAAGGCTTTGGAATCGAATGCCGTATATGCCGGAAATCCGGTAAAGAAAGTCAGAAGCGGAATATTTTTTACCGGTGCCAGTGTACATGCTTACCGAAAGGAAGATACAAAGAAATCCTTGCACAATGAAACAGAAGAATTTATCTACCGGTTTCAAGAAGAAGAAACAATGTCGATGCAGGATATAGACAGTAAGATAAAGAAGCTGAGAGATAAAGCCGATCAGAAGGTGGATTGGCTGAAAAATAACTTGGAAAACAATAATCATAAGGATAGATTTTATCTGCTGCCGGAATCTAAGCCGGGGAAAAAGAAGTCCCTGCGGCATATATTTCGGAGAAAATAGGAAGGAGTATATGACAGAGTACATATCAGAGTACACGTCATATCGTATCAATGAGTGATTTTAATCCGATAAAAATGATAGATGACTATTTGGCATCCGGAAATATAATAGAAAAGGGTGTTATAGAGATTGAACGCATGGAAACAGCCAATGGCTCCATTCACTTATACCTAAAAAATGATACAGAATTACAAAATAAAGAAATAAAATTAGTTATTATGGAACAAAGTCATAATCATATATGGTCTGAACGATGCAGTATTAAGGGAAACAAAATTAGTTCTCCGATCAATCATTTTACAAAAGCAATCCCCGGTACCGAAACGATATTATGGAAAATTTGTATTGCTGTATACAACGATGGCATTGTTTTATTGCGGAGAGTTACAAACGGCAGGAAAGAGCATCCGGATACCCCGCAGATATTTGATCACCGGGAGTATTATATGGAACCGGCTTTGCGTTCTCCGGTGAATGGTGAGGAAGTGGAAACCGTCCCGTTTTATACGGTTCACGGTCATCTGGGATGTAAGACCGCATTGTTGGGGGAACGCTATCAAAAGCAATTTTGCAACCGGATGAACCGGGTCGAATTCAAAGACAGTGAAATATGGCTTGAGGTTTCCGCTTATCCGTTTCCCAATGCGGAATTCGGTCTTGCCATATGTTCTTCCGATAAAAAGAAATCATATACCTTTTCCGATCTTGTCATGACAGACAAAAAAAACGGATTTGATATTTATGAGGCAAAACTGGATTTGGCGGGCGTTCCGGAACTGGATTCGGATAATTGGTGTGTTTTCTCCGTATACCGGAGGGATCGGATTGATTTTACCGTTCCGTTAAGCATTGCCGATAAAAAGATAAATAAGAAGTTTGAAACCGGCGATTCCGGCAAATACTATATGATACCGGAATCAAATAAAAAGATATACGTCAATGACGTTCCGAATATCGGGCTGTGTCTTATGTCAAAATTTATTGTTTCCCATGCAAGGACGGTGGAATCGGATTTACCGATAGATGAACTGGTACAGCAGAAAAAATTGAAGTTATGCGGACGGTATGAAGCAGTTGTCCGGATTCCCAAGGAAAGTATATTGGAGATTGAGTTTAGTTATCATGTATTATCACAGGGGGAAACGTATTATCTTTATTTGAAAAATGAAACGGAGCCTGCAGCCAGCACCATTTTACCCTGTTGGGCCGTTTGGGGAAGCGATCATAAATGTACGGTGGATTTATCGGAGTTATGCGGGCAGAATCAAGCAGGGTATGCAAATTGGCTGATTTACATGATTGAAAAAGAAAAAAACCGTTTTTCCTGTATTCGTCTGTTAGGAAAGACGGATGTCAGATCACCCAGAAAAGAAGACCCCTATTTATATGACAGGACAAATCAATACTTAGAACCGGCAATGCGTTTTGTGACGGGAGGCAAAACATTTGCCTATACCCCGTATGTATCCCGCCTGGGCAATTATTCCCTGGAGATGGCGGAAGAAAGCGAACGGTATATCTATCAGTTTATTACGGAGTTCCGTGATTTGAGGATTAAATCAAATACCTTATACATTACGGTGGATTGCGGCCGGAATGATAAAAATTGGACAGGCATTTCCATCCAATACCGTTTTGGGAAGGAAGAAGACCGGAAAGATTATTATTTTCCCGGAACGATTCGCAGAGGCAAGCGTGGTTCCGTACAGATATCGGTCAGGATTGACTTAAAAGAGATCGGTTTTCAAGCTTCTTATTGGGATATCCGTGTCGTCTTTGAGGAAAAAGGGCAGAAATATTTTGTGCTGCCGAAAGCAGAATACAAACGGTTCAATAAAAAACTGAGTAAGCTGTTCCAGGACAACCGGTATCTTACGGACAAAAATCATATTGTGTTTCCCTATATTACGATGAACCATTCCATTGCGCTTCTCTATCGTGAAAGAACGAAATATGACGGGTTTGTTTTCCGGTGCAAAGAGCGTTTCGGATACCTTTATTTCCGTTTCAACAGAAAACGTCTGCTGACGAAAAAAATTTTTCTGGTCTATGAAAAATTCTGCATCATGGCTCAGGATAACGGTTATTTTTTCTTTCAATACTGTATGGAACATAATCTGGAAGAAAAGATGAACCGGAAGATATATTATGTAATCAGTAAGAAATCCCCGGACTATGACAGGGTAAAGTCATATAAAGGTCATTTGCTGTCATTTATGAGTGTTAAATTTATCGGATACCTCATTGCAAGCAGATTATTAATCGGTACGGATACAAAAAGCCATATGTATGTCTGGGAAAACCGGCCGAGCTTTCTCCAGCCCCGTATCGACGCAAAAAAATATGTATTCTTACAGCATGGGGTAACAGCGTTTAAGCGTGTGGATAAAATATATACCAAAACAAGAGAGAATGCCTGTGATTTATTTATTGTCACTTCGGAAAATGAGAGGGACATTATCCGCAAGTCATTCAAATATGATCTCAATGAAATTGCCGTAACCGGATTTTCAAGATGGGACGTTTTAGAGGATCATTCGGAAAACAGCAATGAAATACTGATTATGCCGACATGGCGGAATTGGCTGGATGAAGTATCTGACGAGGAGTTTAAAAAGAGCGATTATTTCAGGTCATATATGCAGCTGCTGACTTCCGGTCAGATATTTGAGTTATTAGAAAAAAATGATTTAATTTTGAATTTCTATATTCACCCAAAGTTTCGCGAGTATATTACAAATTTTAACATTGATAAAAAACGCATTCATATTATGTATTTTGGGACAGAACCGTTAAATGAATTGCTGATGAAATGCAAACTATTGGTTACCGATTATTCCAGTGTGGCATGGGATGTGTTTTATCAAAAAAAACCGGTGCTGTTTTACCAGTTTGATTATGAGCAATATATGCGGGCAAACGGAAGCTACGTGGATATGGAGCACGACCTTTTCGGTGAAAGGTCACTGACATTGGAAGAACTCACCGGACATATCAGGGAGTATATTCGGAACGGTTTCATACTAAAAGAAAAATATGCGGCGGTTCGGGACTCCTCCTACAAGTACATTGATTCAGACAACAGCAAGCGTATCTGTGAAAATATAAAGAGAAAGGGATGGTAGGCAGAGTATGTGTAAATATAAGTTTTCTTTTGTTATCCCTATTTATAACGTGGAAAACTATATTCGTGAAACGATTGAATCCGTTATCGGTCAAACGATTGGGTTTGAAGACAACATACAATTGATTTTGGTGAATGACGGAAGTCCGGATAATAGTGAGAAGATTTGTTTGGAATATGCCGGTAAGTACCCGGATAATATCCGATATCTGAAACAGGAAAATAAGGGGGTAAGCGCCGCCAGAAACTATGGGCTGGAGTATGTGGAAGGGAAATATGTGAATTTTCTGGATTCCGACGATACATGGAACCGGGATGTATGCCGCAAGGTATGGAGTTATTTTGAAAAACATACGGATGAGATTGACTTTATTGCAGGAAGAATGAAGTATTTTGAGGCAAAAAATAGTTATCATGTGCTGGATTATAAGTTTGAAAAAAAACGTCAGATTGTTGACATTTATGACCGGTACCAGTTTGTACAATTAAGTATGGCAACGACATTTGTTAAGGCAAGTGCGCTGAAAGGGCTAAGCTTTGATACCGAATTAAAAATTGCGGAAGATATGAAACTGATCAATATTATATTATTGGAAAAATGCAAATACGGAATCATGAAGGACGTCCAATATAATTACCGGAGCCGTTTTGCGAAAACCTCCGCATTGCAGGGTTCAAAATTTGATGCCTCCTGGTATCTTACAACGCCAAAGAAATGCCATGAATTTTTGATAGAATACTCAAGAAAAAAGTTCGGGGAAGTCATTCCCTATATTCAATCCGTCATTATGTATGACTTGCAGTGGCGGCTGCGCCACCCGGTGGAAAAAGATATTGCAGAAGACATCATAAAAGAATACCAAGAAATCATGGCGGGATTATTACAGACGGTCAATGATACGATTGTATGCGAGCAAAAATACATGTACAGTGAAGACCGTATCTATGCGTTATGCCTGAAATACGGGAGAGATATTCAGACGGACCTGGCATACCGTAACCATCGGTTATACTTCCGCGATATCTTTATTTGCAACCTTAAGAATTACTCAGTCTTTACGATTCGAATCATAGAAAGAAACGGGGACAATCTGCATATCGAAGGGAGAATCAATACCTTTGTCCACAGAGAGGATTGCCGGTATTATGTACGGTGCCGGAAGGATCTTGAAATTCCTCTGGAATTTTTCCGTATGCCGAATGATGTCCGGGTCGGAATGAACGGAGTGATCGGTGAAAGGACGGGATTTAAAGCCGACATACCGATTAAGCGGGTTAAAATGCTGCGTTTTTTCATGAAATATAAGGATGAGAATGAAATGCGGCTTATGCTTGCATTCGGTAAGTTTACAGGCTTAGACCGGACAGTGAAGCATTCCTACTGTATCAAGGGCGGGTATTTATTTAAGCCGGAAAAGACCGGTCTTAATGTTTTGCGATATTCAAGACGGACTCATATGGGAATGGAATGGAAGCATTTGCGGAACGTAATCGCAATGGGAAAGTTCCGGGTCGTATTTTACCGGGTTTTATACTATCTGAATAAAAAACGGTTCCGGAATAAGAAGATATGGTTTGTTTCCGACCAGCAAAAAATGGCGGGGGACAACGGGGAACATTTATTCCGGTATATCATGGAAAAGAAAACAGAGGAGATACAGGCATATTTTGTATTAAGCAAGGGCAGCAAAGATATTAGTAAAATGCAAAAATCCGGTCCGGTTTTGATTGAATTTTCGCTTAAGCATAAACTATACTCTTTATTCGCTTCAAAAGTCATTTCGTCACATGCCAATGAAACTTCCATCAATCCGTTTTTAAAAGAACGGGCTTACATCAAGGATTTGTATCATTTCGATTATGTTTTCTTACAGCATGGCTTGACAAAAGATGATTTGTCAAAATGGCTGAATAAATACAATAAAAACATCGGATTATTCGTAACGGCGGCAAAACCGGAATATTCTTCTATCCTGAACGGCAATTACTTTTATGATAAAAATGTCGTGAAATTAACAGGTTTTCCCCGGTATGACCATTTGTTTACGGAAGAAAAGCCAAAGAAAGAAGTGCTGGTGATCCCTACTTGGCGTAAGAATTTAGCGGAATGGGACGGGCTGATGAATACTACTGGGGAAAGACGTTATAACCCGTTTTTTAAAGAGTCGGAATACTATATTTTTTATAATACGTTACTGAACGACAAGCGGCTGCTGGATGTGCTGAAGGAGTGCGGCTACCGGGTAAAATTCTGCAATCACCCCGCTTTAAGACAGCAAAACAGGGATTTTTCCGGAAATGACTATGTGCATATCCATCAGGGAGATATCGACTACCAAAAGGAATTCAAAGAAAACAGTTTGTTGGTTACGGATTTTTCAAGTGTGGCGTTTGATTTCGCCTATCTGCATAAGCCCGTGATTTATACTCATTTTGACAGAGAAGAATTTTTTGAAGGACAAGTATATGACGTTGGATATTTTGATTATGAAAGAGATGGTTTCGGACCGGTCTGCTATGACTATGAAACAACTCTGGAAGCAATCATAAACAGTATACGGAACGGATGCCGGCTGGAGGATGAATATGCCGAAAGAATCGAGGCTTTTTATGAGTATCACGACAATCGGAACTGTGAGCGTGTTTATCGGGCAATCCTAGAGATGGAGTAAACAAATGAAAACAAAGTTTGAAGCGGGAATGAAGATATTTTTTATTTCTTGTTTTTTCGGAGTGATTATCATTCTGGGTGTTCTGACATTGGAAAATAAAACCCCGGTCAGTGAGCTGGAAAGCAGAAGTCTGACACAATTTCCCGATTTGCGTTACCGGAAGCTTTCGGACGCCAAATATTTAAAGGAAATCGGCGACGCCTTTACCGACCAATTGGAGGCGCGCGATTATTTTGTGAACCAATATTTTGAAATGTCCTACCGCGTGTTTCATCAAACCTATTTAGGTTCTACGGTTATCGGAAAGAATGAGTATTTGTTCGGGCAGCCATATTTCGTGAAAATGGATAAAAAACATAAGAAAATGTTAAAAAAATGTGCGGATATCATCAATCAGACAGCGGAGCGGGCTTTCCTGCAGGGGACAGAATTTGTATTTGTCAATTATCCCAGAAAAGACATGGCAAATTATCAATATTTACCTGAGTATTACCCGGATAACCGAAAAGCTTATGAAGAAGAAATACAGTATCTTAAAAGCTGTTTATCTGAAAAAGTAAGATACATTGATGTTTATCAGTTGTTTACGGAGAATGATTCCGAAAAAGGTCCCTTTTATTTTCAAACGGATCATCATGTCAATTTCAGCGGAACAGAGCTGATCTATGCCGAAATCATGAAGCTCATAGAAGAAAAATATCCGGACATCCGTATGTATACGGCAGAGGATTATGATTTTCGCAGATTTGAAGTGAAGGGTTCTTTTAACCGGAAAATCGGGGGGATTATCAAACCGGATCCCGAAGCGTTGTCGTTTGTGCCAAAGGGATGGGAGTTCCCGGAATATACCAGAAAAGAAAACGGGAAGCCGTCGGAGCTGCCTCTTATAACGGACAGAGCCGCAGACAGTTACACAACATTTATGGACGGTGACCGGGGAGAAACTTTAATTCAAATTCCGGGGAACAAAAAAATGCCGAATATCGGTATTGTCGGTTCCTCATTCACCAATATTTTAGAAGTGATGATGATTCCTTCCGTACACAAAATGCTGTCGGTGGATTATCGTTATAATCATTCCGGTCTGGCCGTTTCCGACTATATCAGAAAAGAAGATTTGGATTATGTGATTTTCATACCGAATACCTCAATCGCAAACCTTGATTATTCTGCGGTAAAGATTTATTCCGGCTTGGGAAAAGGATAATGACAGATTAGATAAAGGAGTATCTATGGTTTTCAGCAGTGTTATATTTATTTTTGCATTTTTACCCTTACTGTGCGGTTTATATTTTATAGCGAATAAATCCGGCAGGAATTATATCTTATTGGTTTTCAGCCTGGTTTTTTATGCGTGGGGAGAGCCTAAGATTATTGTTATCATGTTGATTATTGTCATGCTGGATTATTTTATGGAGGCGGGGCTCGGTGTTGTTTACCGGCAGGGGTCTGCCTATCAGAAGCTGCTTGCAAGGATACTGTTAGCGGCAACGCTGCTGAGTAATGTGGGACTTTTAGTCTATTATAAATATTCGGTGTTCTTTATTGAGAATATCAATCATATTTTTTCGCAGAATATATCCGTACCCGACATCGTTCTTCCGATTGGGATTTCCTTTTTTACATTCCAGTCCATGAGCTATGTTTTTGATGTATACAGAAAGGACGTGGAGGCACAGTATAATCCGTTTTATGTTCTGCTGTATGTTTCATTGTTCCCCCAGCTCGTAGCGGGACCGATTGTACGCTATAAGACCGTGGAAAGTGAAATTGCGGACCGGAGAGTAACGGTTACGGATATTACGGAGGGACTTGAAAGATTTATCATCGGTCTTGCCAAGAAGCTGGTGATTGCCAATAAGACAGGAGAACTGGCAGATTTGATTTATAACGGTGATTTCCTGTCCACACCGACGATGTGGCTCGGAACAATCGCGTATACATTACAGATATATTTTGATTTCTCCGCTTATTCGGATATGGCAATCGGTCTGGGACGTATCTTTGGGTTTCACTTTGAAGAAAACTTTAATTTCCCCTATATAGCGAAATCGGTTACGGAGTTTTGGAGAAGATGGCATATTTCGCTCAGCACATGGTTCCGGGATTATATATACATACCGTTGGGGGGAAACCGCTGTTCGGCTGTCAGAAACGTATTTAATATGCTTGCTGTCTGGCTGGTTACGGGTTTCTGGCACGGTGCCTCGTGGAATTTTATCCTTTGGGGACTTTATTATTTTATTTTTTTGTTTTTGGAGAAGTATGTATTTCGTAAGCTTCTGGACAAAATCCCCTCGTTTGTTTCACATATCTATACGCTTTTGATTGTAGTATTCGGCTGGGTGCTTTTTCGGGCGGAAACGCTTATCGAGTGTAAGACGTACATAAAAACGATGCTGGTGCCGTCAGTCAGTGAAGATGCATGGCAGTATACGGCGATTTACCTAGAAAAGTACGGGCTATTCCTATTATTGGGATTATTGTTTAGTATGCCGGTTTATCCTTATGCCAAAAAGCTTATGAATCAATTATTGAAGCGCCGGTATCTGCTTACGAAAAAAGCACTTAAATACGCAACATTGTTGGCTTTATTTTATATTTCCGTACTATATTTAGTCAATTCAACATATAATCCGTTTATTTATTTCCGGTTTTAATAAAAACACATCATTTCGGGGAAGAATAAGTTTTGACAAGCCGTCAAACTGTTGATATACTTATGTTAATATTATGTCAGAAAGGGTCATACCGGATGAAGAAGTTTTGGGGTAATAAAAACAATCAACAAGACAATCAAAAGCAGGAATTCAGAAACCAATTGCAGGATACACATTTAAGATTATACCATTCGCGTCAGATGTTCCGGCTGGCAACGGAGTATGCCGAATATTACAACAGCGAACCGGTCCGGGAAAATGTTATTTTATACGAGGCCTTTTTTGGGCGCGGTATGCTTTGTAATACCAACGGACTCTTTCAGGCATTTCGGAACAGAGAAG
>DBDL01000076.1 GCA_002293545.1 Lachnoclostridium sp. UBA933
GAATACTGGATTCAAAATTTCTCAGTTTGATTTCGGATTTTACGGTTGGATTCCTTCCAAGTCTGGATACCGTAACCAAATTCATATAATAAAAAGACAGCTCGCACAGCTCCGGAATCAATGACTGGATAAATATTGTCGTCTTGGCGGGGTCAAGGCCGCAGGATAAATAATCCAATGCGACTTGAAGGATATTATGCCTTACTTTCTCAGGATTGTCCGCATTATCAGTCAATGCCTGAGCATCCGCTATCATAATAAAGATATGGTCAAATTCGCCTGAATTCTGCAGCTCTACCCGTCCTTTTAAAGAACCTGCATAGTGTCCCAGATGTAATCTGCCGGTGGGACGATCCCCTGTTAAAATAATCTTACTCATATTTCTCCTTTATATGCATGAATCCCTACATGTTATTCCATGATTTTTTCAATAAAATATTTATGGATCGAGGTATCGGGAGTCAGTTCGGGATGAAAAGACATTGCCAATTGGTTTTGGAATCTGACTGCTGCGATATTGTCTTTTACTTTTGCCAGAACCTCTGCTCTNNTGAAAGGACATGGCCAGCTGGTTTTGAAACCGGACTGCCGCAATATTTTCTTTGACCTTTGCCAGTACCGCTACTCTTTCATCCGCCGTTTCGATATAGGGTGCCCTGATAAATTTCATCGGACATTTTCCCAATCCGTCAAACTCTTCTTCTGTATAGAAACTGCCAAGCTGCCTGCCGTATGCATTCCTCTTTACGGAAACCGGCAGCGTCCCGAAATATTTATGTTCATCGTTGGTCAGATGCTCCGCAAGCAAAATAAGCCCGGCACAAGTCGCCATAACCGGAAGCTTCTGTTCAATACGATCCTTCAGTATTTGAAACATATCAAGTTCCCGGAGCAGCTTTCCCTGCACCGTACTTTCACCCCCCGGAAGCACAAGCGCATCGTAATGTCTTTTACAGTCTTCTTTCTTTCTCAGTTGAAACGATTCGATTCCCAATTCCAAAAACTTTTTCTCATGCTCAATAAATGCTCCTTGTACTGCCAATACTGCTATTTTCACATTATTTTCCTCTTTCCGCCATCAATAATTCGATTTCATCCTCGTTAATCCCTACCATTGCCTCACCCAAATCCTCGGATAATCCGGCAATCATCTTGGCATCCGTATAATTGGTTACCGCTTTTACAATCGCATTTGCTCTCTTTTGGGGATTTCCCGATTTGAAAATACCGGAGCCGACAAATACACCTTCTGCGCCCAACTGCATCATCAATGCGGCATCCGCAGGAGTTGCCACACCTCCCGCCGCAAAGTTCACGACCGGAAGCCTTCCGTTTTCATGTACATATTTTAACAGCTCATAAGGTACATGCAAACGCTTCGCCTCATTGAACAATTCATCCTCCCGCATCGAACCGACATTCCGGATTGCGGCGTTCATCAACCGCATATGTCTTACTGCCTGTACAACATCACCGGTTCCCGGCTCGCCCTTTGTCCGGATCATGGAAGCACCCTCGCTGATTCGCCTCAGAGCTTCCCCTAAATCTTTGGCGCCGCATACAAACGGCACACTGAATTTCGTTTTATCAATATGATAGGTGTCGTCTGCCGGTGAAAGGACTTCACTCTCATCTATATAATCAATTTCAATGGCTTCCAATACCTGTGCCTCCGCAAAATGCCCAATACGGCATTTTGCCATAACCGGTATGGAAACTGCTTCCTGTATACCACGCACCATTTTAGGATCACTCATTCGCGATACGCCGCCTGCCGCCCGGATATCCGCAGGAATTCTTTCCAATGCCATAACCGCACATGCTCCTGCTTTCTCCGCTATATCGGCCTGCTCCGGATTGGTAACATCCATAATTACCCCGCCTTTCAGCATTTGCGCCAATTCTTTATTGAGTTCATATCTCTTTTGATCCATCTTTTCCTCCTCCTATAATCAGACATTTCATATCATTCCTCTTAATACAGATTAAAATATGTGTTTTGATTTGTCAAGTTTTTCTTACACAGACACCGGATCCATACCGATAAAAGCGGCAGGAGAATCCAAAATTTTCTGAATGATATATGTTATAAATCACATACTATGTATATCCGGAGGTATGCATATATGAATAATGATGTAAAATACATTGCAAAGAAAGCGGTTCAGGAAAATATCCGCAGGGATTATATCAATAAACGGCTGGATTTTGCCGCAAAAAAGGATATCCCCTCGATTTTATCCGTTTTAAGCACTTCTATGAACGGTGTCGACGACCAGAAGCAATACGTCTTGCCGGGCGAGAGTACGCCTGCGGTCCTTTTAGAAAAACCAAAGGGCATTTATCCGAAATTCGTAAGGCTGCTTACCGAGGCATATACCGTCAGGCCGCCGAACAAGACCACGGCAATGACGACTGTGGAACGAAAAACATCGGGAATAAAACAGATGCCTTGGAAAGATGTCATTGTCGGCGACATCGTTCACCTAACTGCCGGCGATATTGTTCCCGCCGACGTCAGAATTATTAAAGCAAGCGACTTTTTTGTAAACCAGACAATTGTCAGCGGGGACAGCCAACCGGTCAGAAAGACTTCCGGACCGTCCGGACAGACCTATGAAAGCTATGCCGATTTCAACGATGTGGCATTTATGGGCAGCATCGTAATCTGCGGTACGGCAACCGGCGTTGTGATTCTCACCGGAAACGACACGGTACTTCTTTCAATGATAAAGCCGGAACGGTCAAGAGAGCAGAATCGGGCGTCAGCGAACGAAAATTTTAATATCTGCCGCGCCCTTTNNTTCTTCACTTTGTTACAACGATACGTCTGGCAAAACGCATGGTTTATTTTGCGGAAAAACAAATCTATGTGAAAAATATCCGTTCTCTTCGTCAATTAGGTGCTATGGATATATTATGCACCGATAAAACGAAAACCATTACCCAAAATAAAGTGATTCTGGAATACGACATGAACATACGCACCCAAGAAGACGCGGCCGTACTTCGATATGCCTATCTGAACAGTTATTATCAAACCGGCGTCAAAAACCTGATGGATCATGCCATCATAAAGCAAACGGAGGAAAAATCAAAATCGGACGCAAGATTAAAGGATTTATTGGTTTATGAAAAGGTGGACGAAATCCCTTTTGATTCGATAAGGCAGAAAATAAGTGTTGCCATACGGAATGAAGAAAATGAATGCCGGTTGATTACGAAAGGAGCGGTCGATAAAGTATTAGCCGCTTGTACTTATGTACAATACAATAATACGACGGCGGCAATAACTGATGAGCTCCGCAGAAAAATCCTTCGCAAAGCTGATCATATCGGCAAAAACGGAATGCGCCTGATTGCCGTGGCGCATAAGGTAATGGTTTCGTCTGGCCGCACACTTTCGGAAAAGGATGAGTCCGGCATGATTTTTGACGGTTATCTGTCGTTCCTCGACCCGCCCGGAGAGAATGCCGCAAACGCCGTTAAGGCTTTCAGCGGACAGGGGATCCCCGTAAAGATACTGACCGGTGACGACAGGCAGGTTACTCTTTCCGCCTGCAAGCATATCGGATTGCGGTCAGACAATATGCTTCTGGGTTCCGATGTTGGTAAAATGAGTGATTCCGAACTCAGTAAAGTCACGGAAAAGGTAAATGTTTTTGCCGAGCTTTCGGAAGACCAAAAATCCAGAATCGTCCGCATACTGAAAAAAAACAGTCACACCGTCGGCTTTCTGGGCGGCGGGGTTCATGATATTTCTTCCATGAGAGCTGCCGACATCGGAATTTCGGATGAAACGGCAATACCTGCCGCCAAAGTATCGGCTGATATCATTTTACCCGAAAAAAGTCTTACCCTGCTGCATGAAGTGACCAAGACGGCAAAAGATACCATTTTGACAATAGGTGCCGTGTCACAGCCGTCATATGTTTCCATGGCAAAGGAATCCTAGGCTGCGCCCTCTCCCTCCGCCCTGCAGAGGAAAATTTATCCGGTGTGAAATACAAAGTAGGTTATACTAGTTATATTCTTCTTTTATGAATAATATTATTATAACATACGACTTGTAACAACGGAGGGGTATTATGGACATGGAGATGGAACGGGAACGGGAAAAGCTTATATTGTTTACGAAAATCGGAGTCATTGTATTAAGCTGCCTTGCTTTGTTTATCAGCAGTTTTTTCTATATTCCACAAACGATAAACACATTGAGCAGAGGGATTTCGGAAAAGGANNCTATTTATTGTGTGGAGCAGAAAGAGCCGAAAATATCACTGAGCTTTGATGCTGCTTGGGGGAATGAGGACACCAAGACGATTTTATCCATTTTAAAAAAGCATGATATTAAGGTGACATTTTTTATGACCGGCGGCTGGGTGGAAAAATATCCCGATGATGTGAAAGCCATTTTGGCGGACGGTCATGATTTGGGAAACCACAGTGAGAACCATAAACAGATGTCACAACTGAGCGCGGAGCAATGCAAGCAGGAACTGATGAGTGTCCATGAGAAAGTCAAAGCACTCACGGGCGTTGATATGACACTCTTCCGTCCGCCTTTCGGTGACTATAACGATACTTTGATTAATACCTCAAAGGAAATCGGTTATCAGGTGATTCAATGGAATATTGACAGCCTTGACTGGAAGGATTACGGAGCCGACAGTATTTTTGACAAAGTCACCAACCATAAGAATCTGAGCAACGGCTCGATTATTCTTTGCCATAACGGTGCGAAACATACCAAAGACGCATTGGATAAAATGATTACTGCGTTAAAAGAAAAGGGGTATCAATTTGTGCCGATCAGCCAGTTGATTTATACGGAAAACTATACGATGGACACTGACGGGCGGCAGAAGCCGAATGTGGTACCCGATGCTGCACCTGGGGCAACCGCCGCATCTGCCGGATGATATATTCAAATACCTCCCTGATTCTAACAGAACCCTAAACAGTATAACCAATCGGGATTTTTCTTTATCGTTACCGCAGAAAGATAATAATACCGCCGGATATCCATTAATATCCGGCGGTTTCATCTTTATTTTTTCATTTTTTTCGCCTTACTTTTTACTGCTTTTGAATTTTTGTACATTTGGTTTCCCTTGGCAACAAGACTTATACTGTACTTTTTTCCTTTTTTAAATTTTCTCAGCAATGCTTTTGTAAACTTATAATTTGTTCTGTTCTTTTTGATTTGTACCGTCTTGATGACTTTCTTCCCCTGCATGATTTTTAAAAGATAGCCGTTACTGTTTTTGACGTTTTTCCATGTAACCTTTTTGGCTGTAAGTTTCAGTTGCTTTGGTTTGGCGAGTTGTTTCCTGCCGTTTGCCGATTCTGTAACCGTAACATTGCATACTGCGGTTTTACCGGCAGCTTTCGCAGTAATCACTGCGGTACCAACATTCTTTGCCGTAATCAGTCCGTTGGAGGCGGTAATCACTTTTGCATTGGAGGTTGACCATATCACCGCTTTGCTGTCGGTCGTATCGGCCGGATGATAAGAAACCGACAGAAATGCACGATTCCCTTTTTTGAGCGTCAGTGCCGTCCGGCTCAAGCGGATTGAGATCAACGATCTTTCGTTTACTGCCGGCGGAGAGGAAGACGGTTCCGGACTGCTGTTGGATTCTGTATTTTCCGTAAATCTTGCATACAATGTCCGGTCGGCTGCCGCAGTAAAAACATAAATCGCGTCATCACTGACTTTTTCTTCCCCCTCGTACCACCCGATAAAGCGGTAACCTTGATTTACAACAGCAGTCAAAATGACATTTTCATTTTGACTGAATATACCGTATCCCGATACCTCGCCGCCGACTCCCGCTATAGCGGTAATTGTCACGGTAACATCTTTTGTCCATTTCGCATAAAGTTTGATATCCCCTGTTACTTTATCCGAATCAAATATCCACTCGTCTGTACATTCCTCGTCTTTATACCAGCCTACAAACTCATATTCCGACCTGACCGGATTCGCCGCCGGTTTTGTAATCGTATTCCCCTCCGGCACATTGGGAATGTCCGATACCGCACTGCCGCCTCTCGAATCAAATTTAACCGTATAGGTATGAAATCCGCTTGGGTTGCTGCTGAATGAAACCCCTTTTTTTTCGGCATATGTATGCGTCACGGAATCCATAACATCGTAGAGGGTAAGTGAAGAATTTTTGTCAAAGGCATCCCCTCCGATCCAGCGAACATTTCCCGCCTGCATTCTGCCGGCTGATGACTCGGTGCCGAGCATTACACCGGTCAACGACCCGGCTCCGGCAAACGCCCTGTCACGTATAATAATGACGGAGGTTTCTATTTTATAACGGCTTCCGGTTTTTCCGGCAGGATATTTTATCAATACCTTTTCATTATTGTCAAATAAGACGCCGTCCACACTCTTATAATACCGGTTATTCTGCTCAACTGTTATCGAAGTAAGAGCAGAACAGCCGTAGAATACATCCGTCCCAATATATGCTGTGGATTGGGGAATGATTATGCCGGTCAACTTATCACAACCCCAAAATGCAGCCGTTCCGATATGCGTAAGTCCGTTGGGAAGTGAAACAGAAACAAGGTTCCTGCAGCCGTAAAAGGCGTTTTCCTCGATACTCTTGATGGTTGACGGCAATGGATATGATTTGTCTGTTTTACCCGCAGGATACTGTATGAGTTCGGTAGAATCATTGTTGAATAAAATACCGTCATTGCTTCTGTAACGGGCGGAAGGGTCGAATTTCATATCAATCCCAGTCAGTTCGGAACATCGGTGAAATGCGTTTTTCCCAATGTGGGTAACCTCCGACGGAATATCTGCTTTCTCAAGCTTTTCACATCCCTCAAAAGCAGATTCGCCAATCCATTGCAGACTGCTTCTGCCCTTTTCAAGAAAACTCAGGCTCTCTAATTTTTTGCTTTGATAGAATGCTTTGTCTTCGATTCGGGTTACCCCAAACGGAATGATATAGCTTGTGTCATTCCTGCCCGCAGGATATTGAATCAGCTTATCTTTATCCGCATTAAATAATACGCCTTCAAATGTTGAAAAATTATCGGAGGTTTCATTCGGTGCGTCAACCCGAAAGGCTGTCAATGATGTACATCCATGAAACGCATTATAATTGATATCGGTCACGCCCTGGGGAATTGTGATTTCTGTTAATCCCGTACAATTTTCAAATGCGGACGAGCCTATTTCTTTCAGACTGTTATTTCCATTGACCAAAAACAGCGATACAAGTTTTGTACAATTATAAAAAGCATTGTCTTGGATAACAGTCACACTGTCCGGCAACGAAAAACTGGAGTTCGTTCTCCCCAAAGGGTATTGAATCAGGGTTACCGGTTTATTATCCTGTTTTGAATACAACACATCATTTTCGGCATGATAGTAAGGATTGTTCGTAACCGTAAACTTAGTGAGTGAGGTACAGTGATAAAACGCATTGTTTCCGATTTTCACTACTTTTTCCGGAATCGTAATATCTGTCAGGGAGGTACAGCCTTTAAAGGCGTTATCTCCTATTCTAACCAGTGTACCGGTAGTGTCTATGGTTACAAGCTTGCTGCATCCGTTAAACGCTGCCGGACCGATCTCCGTAGTTCCGGCTTGAATAGAATACCTTCCGCCTGTTTCCGCCTTATTGGCCGGATACTGGACTAAAACACTGCCGCTGTACAACACATCTCCCGGTGATTGATACATCATATTTCCGCCGGCAACTCTTATGTACGTCATAGATGAACATCCATAAAACGCCAAATCCCCTATTTCCATAACGCCTGCGTGAATATTGATCCCAATCAGTGACAGACAGTTCCGGAAAGAATGACTTCCGATACTTGTAACGGTGTTCGGAATAATGACTTCTTTAAGTGCTTCGCTGCCGGAAAATGCAAATTCATCAATTTCCTCAGTACCCTGCGGAATACTGTAACTCGGATGAGGGCGACCTGCCGGATACTGGATCAGCTTGCTCTCGTCTAATGTAAACAACACATCATTCATCGCTTTATATCTCATATTACCCGCGGCAACATTGATAATAGCCAACATCGTACAGTCGCGGAATGCACCTTCTCCGATATCGGTTACAGAAGCCGGAATGGATGCGGTAATCAGAGAAGCACACTGTGCAAACGCATCTGCTTCTATTGTTGAAAGCCGCCCTGATAAAACTGCTTCTGTCAATGAGCTGCAATTAAAAAAAGCACCCTTTTTAATGACTTCAATATCATTGGACATTGTCACACGGGTTAATGATTCGCAATCTTCAAAGGCATAGCTTCCAATGACGGTAACGTCACATCCGCCCAATACAGCCGGAATATCAACGATTGCAGCATTTCCGGTGTACTTAATAATGGTTGCTTCACCATTGCGTATGGTATATTCAAAATCATTTTCTTCCGGGTTGTCTGCTGCCGCTGCTTTCGGTACCGTCATCGGCAATAATGCAATCACCAGAACCATTGCCAGAACAAAAGCTCCGATTTTTTTTGCTTGTTTCTTCATAACTAAGCTCTCCTTCATTTTGAGTAGCAGTCCAAAGACCTTCGTATCTTCAGGCTCCTTTTATATTTGACATATTACCAAATATATTCATTTATGTCAATATGTTTATTGCGAAGGGTTTTAAGTGTATGAAAATTCTATTTTGTCCCATTTTCGGAGATATACATGGATTTTACTGATATAGATAATGACCGTCACATTTATTTATGCTGATAATAAAATACCGCCAACTGGGTACGGTCCCGCAGCTCAAGTTTGTTAAGGATCTGACTCAAATAATTTCTGACTGTGCCCTCGCTGAGATAAAGCGTATCCGATATTTCTTTGTTATTTAATCCGTCCGCAACCAACCGGATGATTTCCTGTTCTTTTTCCGTAATTTGACAGGCTTCATAATCAAATTTGCCTGTTTCCTGAAGCAAGCCCGGCAGTTTTGTCACAATTTCATTCCCGAAAACATTTTGTCCGTTAAAAACAGCTTGCAGAGCCGGGACAAGATTTTCAAAATCCTGTTTTAAAATATAGCCTTTCGCTCCGATTTCCAATGCACGGATAATGTATTCGTCGTCGGCAAAGGTTGTCAGAAACAGGACTTTGGCATCGGGGTATTGACCCAGAACCTGCTTTGCCGCCTCAATACCGTTTATATGCTCCATCCGGATATCCATCAGCAGGATATCCGGCATAAATTTTCCGTAAAGGAATTTCGCCTGTTCTCCGTCATTTCCGACAGCCAATACCGTAATGTCCTTTGCTTCCAAAATTGTTTTCAATGATGCCGCCACCAATGGGTCATCATCAATAATAATTAATCTCATAATGATTCATTTCCTTAATTGGTATTTTTTTGTATGGATATGAAAATCCGGAATCCATTGCCGGAAGATACATGAAAGGTCCCTCCCAGTGAATTCACCCGGTCCTCCATTCCAGAAAGCCCCATTCCCTCCGATACACCGGTATGCGAACCTTTTCCGTTATCCTGAATCAGCAATTGGTAAAACGCAGGATGTTCCCTGACAACAATATATATTTTCGTAGCGCTGCTGTGCTTTATAATGTTGGATACGGCTTCTTTTACCACGGCAATAAAGCAGTATTTCATGCCGGCAGGGGTCTGCTCGCTGATATCATAGTCAAACTGTACTTCATAAGAAGAAAGACCTTCGATTATCTTCAATATCTGACTGTGTAAATCCACCGATTCATCATGAAGGTCATGCACGCTTCTGCGAATACTGTCCATGGCGTCGGCAAGCGTATTTTTCAGATTGGAAAGCGGTTCCCGCAGCTCCTCCGATTTGTTTACGGCAGTCATCGCTCCGGTCTGCAGAATGGACCGTGACAGCATATGCCCGACATTGTCATGAATTTCCCTGGCGATCCGGTTCCTCTCTTTCAACATGGCAAGATGTATTTCATAATCCTGTTTTTCCATCAGATATTTGTTTTTATTTTTTAATGCCATTGTCAATTCCATACTGCTGTCCCGGATTATTTTTAACTGATTTGATAATCTCCTGCTTTCTGCCGCCTGCCATTGGAACAGCAGCGATACCCCTGAAAAGACAAAAAGAAGAAGCACGAAAAGCGGCTGCCCGTTAAAATAAAATAATAAGATTATCATACCGAAAGCCGCCATTATCCATAGCCGGCTCTGAAACAGCCCATACAGCAGTACCGGAAGGAAAAAAACGAACGGAAATTCCCACAGGCACAGGCACAGATACAACACCCCCAAAATAGCGGAAACGGTTCTTTTCTCTTCAAAATAAGTTTGCAGCCCAACAAAGCTAACCGCCATAACAAAAGAAACAACGGTCAGCGAACCGGACGAGTAATTAATGAGCAGAACCAACCCCAGTATGAACAACGCCAATTTTTGAAGCAATTCATTCATTACAGCCTCCAAAAAATCTTCTGACTTGTAATCCTTTTATTTCCATCAATTATTTTACACTGCCAAGCCGCTGTAAAACACTTTTGATAAAAAAATTTTAACATACCGTATCCCGATATTCAATGTATATATTACAGTGTTTGGTTTTTGCAAACATCTTGTTTCCGCAGGCGCCCTTTTATATGACATTTGTCATATCATCTGCTGACACAATACACTGCACAAATCATTTTTCCTGATATATAATACATGATATCAAAAGAACCCGAAAGGAGCGGTAACAATGGAAAACAACATTTTGACGGTAAATAATTTGGTAAAGCGCTATAAAGAACTGATTGCACTGGACCACTTTCATTTGGAAATCAAGGAGGGCGAAATACTGGGACTTCTTGGTCCGAACGGTTCCGGAAAGACAACCGCCATCAACTGCATATTGGCACTGCTGGAATTTGACAAGGGAGAGATTGAAGTCTTCGGCAAACCAATGACTCCCCACAGCTATAAATCCAAACAGAATATCGGGCTGATACCCCAGCAAATAGCTGTCATTGATGAAATGACGGTAATGCAGAATATTGATTATTTCTGCGGACTGTATGTAAAAAGCCGTGCGAAACGACGTGAATATGTGGAAGACGCGATTTCCTTTGTCGGACTGAATGACTTTCGGAAATTCACCCCGAAAAAGCTTTCGGGAGGTCTTCTGCGCCGTTTAAACATTGCCTGCGGTATTGTACACAAGCCAAAACTGATTATCATGGATGAGCCAACCGTGGCGGTAGACCCGCAAAGCCGCAACAACATATTGGAAGGAATCAAGAAGCTGAACGAGCAAGGTGCTACGGTTATTTATACGTCCCATTATATGGAAGAAGTAGAACAGATTTGCAGCCGGATTGTCATTATGGATAAAGGAAAGAATCTGGCAATGGGTACAAAAGAAGACCTAAAAATGATGATTAAAACCGGAGAAACAATACGAATTGAAGTATTGGGTTTGGAGCCGTCACACATTAGCCGGATTGAGAATTTGGAGCATGTATTCCAAGTAACTTATCAGGAAAACCAACTGACGATTAAATGTTCCGGCGGAAGCCACAATGTAGTCCGTATCCTGCAATATTTACAGGAGCAAAGCATTTCATTCGGCAGGGTATTTTCAGAACTTCCTACGCTGAATGATGTGTTCCTGGAAATCACCGGAACAGAACTGAGAGATTAGAGAGGGGGAAAATCATGTTTTTTCTATATATATATCGTATTCTTCACTTAGTACGGCGCCGCGAACAATTATTTTGGTGCCTGGCATTTCCTATTATATTAGGAACCTTTTTTCAATTATCCTTCGGCAATGCCAATGACTCAGAAAACTTTCAGACCATTCCCGTCGCCATACTNNAGTCGAAACAACTGCCGGAGAGCAAAGCAAAAACTTCAAAACGATGCTGAACGGTCTTGAAGAGGAAAATGACGTATTATCCGTTCAATACACTTCCATGGAAGAAGCGGGGGATTTACTTGAAAAAGATGAAATCGACGGAATTATTCAGATAAACCGGACCATCAAGCTGATTACAAAGAAAGAGGATATCAATCAAAGTATTTTNNTCACCATTATCTGCAAGCGGAGCATTCTATTAAAACAATTGCCGAACAAAATCCCCGGCAATTGGAAGCCGCCATATTGGCAACGGCGGAGAAGCTTGACCTCAATCATGAGATTTCTTTCGGGGGCGGAACAACGAATTGGATTGTACAGTATTTTTATGTACTCATTGCGATGGCATGTTTATTCGGCTGCTTTCTGGGATTGGAAAATGCAACTTCTTTGCAGGCGAACCTTTCGGCTCTTGGAATACGCCGCAGCGTATCTCCCACCCGAAAATCAAAAATGGTTGTAAGTGATTTCCTGGCGGCGGTCACGCTTCAATATATCAATATATTGATTCTGTTAGCTTATCTGGTTTTTGTTTTAAAAATTGACTTCGGAACAAAGGCTGCCATGATTTTATTTACCGCATTGATCGGCGTCATAACCGGTGTCGCACTGGGGACGGTGATCGGGGTAATAAACAGGGCCAGTTCCCGTATGAAAGATGCCCTGCTTTCATTGGGAACACTATTCCTGAGTTTTTTAGGGGGACTTATGTACGGCGACATGCAGGATATTATTGAACATCATGTGCCAATTATAAACCGTATCAATCCTGCTGCCCTGATAAAAGACGCCTTCTATTGTTTAAGTGTCTATGATGACTACGGACGTTACACAAGAAATATTGTAACCTTATTAGGATTTTCGGTCCTGCTTTGCAGTATTACCATTTTGGTCATGAGGAGGGAGAAATATGCCAGTATTTAAATGTTATTTTCAAATTGTCAAAAAATCTTTGCCGAGTATTTTACTCTATACCGTTATATTTGTTACAATCACCATGTTACTTACCAATACGCTGGAATCAGGTGATTCACCGATGACGAATACGTTAAAAGCAGTAGAGAAGCCGGTAACAATTATTAACCGGGATAACAGCAGGCTGGGAACGGCTCTGAAAGAGTATCTGGGCAGAATCCATACAAATGTTGATTTGCCGGATGAAAAGGAACGCTTACAAGATGAATTGTTCTATCGGAATACGGAATATATTTTAATCATACCGAAAGGCTTTGAATCCGGTGTCTTAAACGGAACACGGGAGGTTTCTTTAGAAAACATAAAGGTTCCGGACTCTTCCTCCGGCACATATATTGATATGCAGATTGACCAGTATTTACGCTGCCTTGGTATTCATCTGAAAGCAGGACTTCCTTTGGAGAAATCCATTCAAAATGCGGACGCCGATATGCTGGAAAAAGCGGACGTCGAAGTTCTTCCGGGTTCTGCAAATAGTTTTAACGGATTTCAATATTTTTATCAATTCCTTGCTTATATTTTAATTGCCATCTTAATTTCGGCAATGTCCCCTGTCTTGGTTGTGCTGAACCGACGGGAAATCGTGAGCAGGATTGAATGCTCCTCCTTAACATTACGTCAAAAGAACAGCCAATTGATTTTTGCCAGTATTTTATTTTCCCTGATTTGCTGGATGGTATTTGTCGGTATTTCATGGATACTATATCCCGGAGAATTGATGAGTCTAAGGGGACTCTATACGTTGCTGAACAGCTTCATTTTTATGATGGTTGCATGCAGTATCGCATTTATTGTCGGTATTTTGAGCAAAAACACGCTGTCACTTAATATCATTTCCAATACGCTCGGTTTAGGAATGTCTTTCTTGTGCGGTATCTTTGTACCTGTGGAAGTAATGTCAAGCTCCGTGCTTGCTTTCTCAAAGTTTCTTCCGGCCTTCTGGTATGTCAGGATAAATAATGCGTTGTATGAAAAGGAATCAATAGAGGCGATAGAAAAAGGTGTGTTATGGGAAGGATACCTGATTCAGCTTGGATTTATTCTGGCAATCATCGCCGTTGCATTGATGATCAGCCGCTACCGGAAAATGCATCCGGCGAAAGCGGCATAATCAGGTTTGAGCGAACGGCAGGTTTGATATCATTTTATGGTACCAAAACTGCCGTGTATTCCGCCTTTTATTTCTGGAATACGAAGGAATAAAAGGCGGAATACACGCTTGAGTAAAGAATCGGAAACTATCGCAAATCAGAATATCGCACAATCTGAAAAAAACACTTGAAATCCAAAGCACCATCATGTATAATAGCCGTTGTAGTAACTTATGGGCTATCGCCAAATGGTAAGGCACTGGATTCTGATTCCAGCATCTCCAGGTTCGAATCCTGGTAGCCCAGTTTTTAGGTAAAAGTTTGAATGTGCCGAGAATACGGGAAGAATTGAGCTCTCAATATTTGTTGTGAGTTCTTTTTTTGTAAAATTTCATGGTGATTTTGTTCGATGTCTACCATTTTGTCTGCCATTTTCACCGGAAAATCTTTCATTCTGAAAAACGCGGGTCAAATTATTCGCAATCTTTATCTTGGAATTCATATCAGAATAAAATCGGTTCGGCTGTATAATTTACTTTTGGTTATTGCTTTATCTTAGAATCCATGATAAATTATTTTGTATGTCATCTTATTACATTTGCATCGAAAGGAAAAATGATGAGAATTACAGATTTCACAGAAAAACATATCGAACAGGCGCGGATGCTTGCCGGACAAAACTATGAAGAAGAGAGGGGTTTTGTTTCTGCCTTGCCGTCTACATATCAAATGCCCGATTTACAAGGATTTGTAAAAAACAACCTTGGTGTTGCCGCGTTTAACGGTGATAGTATGATTGGATTCTTATGCGGGGTATCACCGTTTGAAAATGCGTTTCGATCAACGGACGCTGTCGGTGTGTTTTCACCAATGGGCGCGAATGGTGCAATTGGTAAAGACCGAGCGGCTGTTTACGCTCGCATGTATCAGGCAGCAGGGGGAAAATGGGCGAAGTCGGGAGCAACGAGCCACGCCGTTTGTTTGTATGCACACGATAAAGAAGTGAGCGGACAGTTTTTCCGTTATGGGTTTGGACTGCGTACCGTTGATGCCATTCGCGAAATGGACAAAATCGAAGTACCGTCTTGTGAAGATTATACTTTTGAAGAACTTTCTCAGAATGAATACGCATCTGTTTTTCCGCTTGAATTATTATTAAACCAACATCAATGTAAAAGTCCGTTTTTTATGAATAGGGAACCAAACAAAATGGAAGATTTTGTTGATTCATATATGAAACGGGGATCAAGATTTTTTGCAGCGAAATACAGGGACAGCATATGTGCCTATTTGAAAATATTGAAAGACGGTGAAACATTTATTGCTGATAACAGCGATTACATTCATATTGGCGGTGCCTTTTGCCTGCCGGAACACAGAGGGAAAGGTGTATATCCGAATTTAATAAATCATGCGATACGAAGCTTAAAACTCGAAAATTATTCCGCACTCGGAGTGGACTTTGAAAGTATCAATCCCACTGCGTGGGGGTTTTGGTCAAAATATTTTGACGCATATACATATGGTGTCGTCCGCCGGATTGATGAGCATATTATCTCAAAGTAACCGGCTGATTTACTATATACAACGCAGGAATTCTTTGTGTTCCTGCGTTGTATGCGCCGATTTCGTGCGTGTAAAACACGCTAATCTCCTAACGAAATCGTGCGCACCCCCCCGGAGGGGCTATAGGAAATGACAGTTTTTTATGTCGTTTCCTATAGTACAGTCTTTTGTATACCCGGATTCACATAGATAATGTTAAATACTTTTACTGAAACACTGGGAATGATTATGATATCCATGACGTTTGTAGAAACGCTGTGCGTCTGTTCGCTGTACACCCGAATTCAGAATAATACGATTTACACCCTTTTCTTCTATTTCACGAATCACTACTTCCATTGCAGCCTCCAATAATATCAAGTATATCGGTTTTGTAAATATTGTCACCCAGAACATCACCGTTTGGATTAATGCAAATTGCTCTTATATCGTGCGGATTCCGGGTATATGGGTTCACGTATTTAATGTTTGAATCAAAATATTCGTTTAGATGTTTCAGAGCATTACCGCCGGGAAAGATTACGTTACCATCGGATGCCGGAATACCGATTTCATTAAACACGGCTAATATTTCACGAGTTTCATTGTTGTATGGATTATCGGCGTCCTCACTGACCAACCAAGCCGGATGCACACGAAATTTTTGAATCCCGGATGATTGAATTGCTTTTGCAAATGTCAGTACCGGCTCGATCGGAATGGTTTCCTGATGGAACGCATCAACGGATAACAGCAGATTGTTCACACCGCTTTCCATAAGAGCCGTTGCCACATGCCGTATCTGAGCCGTATCGTGACTGAAAAATCCATTGGTAATAATCTGCCTCTCGGCAATTTCCGCATCACGTGCGGCCGCATGGATTTTGCAAACATCCTCCGGATACAGCAGCGGTTCCCCGCCTGTTTTTGTATTCTCCATCTTCACTCCTTTTTCGAGCCGGCGTTGTCAGGCAGTTGTTATCAATGGTTTTATTTTAGCAGATGTCTTAGAAATATTCATTATATCAGAATTTACACCAAAAAGTAAAGCTCTTTTCTACAAAACCGCGTACCGCCTCGCAGGACGGCATATCAATATGCCGCACCCGAACCAAACATAATATCTTCCATAAAAATCATATCTTCTTTACCGGGCATTTCCGACGTAGTAATTTCCGTATCGAATATCAGCATTTGACTGTTTTTTGAATCATATGCAGGCCATTTTACCTCGGCGGATGTCTGCCCGTCTGTGTTGGGATCACCGGATTTCATAAAATTAACCCATCGGGTAAACATTTCATCGGATAGTTTTTGCTGCTCCGTATCCGCTTCTTCCGGCAGATTGCCGAATGCGTACTGGATTTCACTGCCGTGATGGGCACCCAGTCCGTTTTCTTTGTTTTCTGCCGTTTCATAATTGAACCGGTAGCCGTATACTTTTTGCCCGTTTTCCGCCAGTGCGTCCGCATAAGGCTTCATAACGGCGCTGAACATCCCATACGCCAGAATCTCACGGGTCCGCTGACCGGAGCCGTTCTCCGAATCGACAGGGAAGCGGTCTAAAACAGCCTGCCTGTTTTTGTAGCCGTACATTCTGGATGCCATCATTTCATAGGTAAGCTGGTCGGTATCACCCGGAACAAATATGGAACCTTCATCCGCATTATACCCCCAAAGCAAATCAACCTTATTTGCCTTTCCGTCTTTCAGCGCTTTATATATATTGGTCGGGTTGACGTATCCGTCGCAGACCGGCGTCATCATAAATGCGGAGGTCGTTGTAAAATCCGATATAAGCGGACTTAACTGTGCAAACACATTTGCATCCGCCGCCCGCAGTGCGGCAAGTCCGTCCGCGTCGTCCGCTGCGCCAAAGGTATATGCCATCATGCGATTCAACTCAATGCTGCGCGCAAGGTTGCCGCGTGAGTAATAATTGTTGCCGGGTACGCCCAGCATACTTCCGCTTTCCATAATTGCCCGCTGGAACAGACCTTTCGCAAGCGGGCTGGTAATCAGCGCGGATACGGAATAGGAACCGGCGGATTCGCCGCCTATGGTAATGTTCCGGTTATCGCCGCCAAACGCACCGATGTTTTTTTGTATCCATTCCAATGCCTTGATTTGGTCTAATATCCCCCAGTTTCCGGTAGTACCGTATTCGTCATAGGTTTGCCGGGAAGCAAAGAATCCCAATGCGTTCAGCCGATAATTGATACTGACCGTCACAATCCCTTCTTTTGCAAAATTGGTGCCGTCGTAGTCCTGTTCCGCACTGCTGCCGAGGGCAAATCCGCCGCCATGTATCCATACGTAGACAGGCAGGGATTCGTCCTTGCCGGAAGCCGGAGTCCAGATATTGAGAGTCAGGCAGTCTTCCGACATGGTAAGTCCGTCCGGCTCCGTATCCTGCACCGCAGCCGCACCAAACTCGGAACAATCCAAAACCTCCGTCCACGGCTCCGCATCTTTGGGCGGGGCAAAACGCAAATCCCCTATTGGAGGTTTTGCATACGGGATTCCTTTATACATGCCGATACCGTTGTTCGCCGTACCCCGAATTGGTCCGCTGGGCGTTTGCAATTGCACTTCCCGTTGTTCAGATTGTCCGGAGGGAGTCGGCACTGCGGAAGACTCCTCTTTTTTGCCGGATTCACATGCGGTTAATCCAAACACCGCACACCCTATTAGTAACATTACATAAATCAGTTGTTTTTTTCTCATAAAAATCTCCATTCCTGCGCACGTACTTTGCGCATAATANNTGAAACGGATTATGTTTCACACTAACCTCCTTCATTGTCATTATGATACTCTGTCTTTCATGTTGACTGCACTCATCTTAACATAAAAATATGCTCAAAATCGGGACTGCGCATAAAAGGTGCTTTTTGGCGCTAAAAAAACGGCTGGCTGAGAAGCGCAGCCGCTAACGTTTCCTTCACAAACGTTGCTCCGCAAAATTAGGACTAAGGTTCATTGGACTTCCAGATAAAACAAAAACAATTGGCTGAAAAATTCTTTTTGTCGATTTCCCCCTTTACTCCATCGGCATATTGCTCGACGGAGTTATCTCCGATTCCATCATATGGTTTTCTATGATTTCCTTTGCTCTGATAACACTC
>DBDL01000035.1 GCA_002293545.1 Lachnoclostridium sp. UBA933
CGAATCAGCTCCTCTTTGGAGGGTTTATTTTTAAAATTGATAAATACGGATGCTAAATGTCCGTTCAAAACGGGTACGCGAATGCACTGACTCGTGATTTTCGGCCCTTCCGCCTTTATAATCTTACCGTCCGCTGCCCTGCCAAAAATCCGAAGCGGTTCCTGCTCGCTTTTCTCTTCTTCGCCGCCGATATACGGTATGATATTTCCGCGCATCTCCGGCCAGTCATCGAAGTTCTTTCCGGCGCCCGAAATCGCCTGATACAATGAGACAATCACTTCCTCCGGCTCAAATTGTTTCCACGCATGAAGTGCGGGGACATAACTCTGAATCGAACAATTTGGTTTTACCGCAATAAAGCCCCGTTTTGTGCCGAGTCTCTTTTTCTGTGCCGGTATCACTTCAAAATGTTCGGGATTGACTTCCGGGATTACCATCGGAACATCCGGTGTCCAGCGGTGTGATTTATTATTGGATACTACCGGTGTTTCCCTCTTTGCATACGCTTCCTCAATCGCCAGAATTTCTTCATGGCTCATATCAACCGCACTGAAAACAAAATCTGCTTCTTCACAGACTTTTTCTATATCATTTACATTTTTAACAATACTCTTTTTGAGCGCTTCCGGCATCGGTGTTTCCATTTTCCAGCGGTTTCCAACCGCCTCCTCGTATGACTTCCCCTAACTTCTGGGGCTTGCCGCAATCACAGTTACTTCAAACCATGGATGATTTTCCAGTAAAGATACGAATCGCTGTCCTACCATGCCGGTTCCGCCTAAAATCCCTGCTCTTAACTTTTCACTCACGTTTTTCTCCTCCTTTTCCTACTATATCAGTATAACAATGACCGTATGCACTGTCAAGAGAGAGGTAAGCTTTCAGGAATGTTTCCATTTCCCCATAGCTTACGATATGATAGACCCTTTCCCTAAGCGCCGCCGAATGCGGATACCCGTTTGTATACCATGCAATATGGCTTCTCATTTCACGGATTCCCGAAAGCGGCTCTTTCCTTTCCGTCTGCATTCTGGCATGTCTCAAAATCATTTGCACCGTTTCAGAAAAAGACGGTCTCGGCAGCAGCTCGCCCGTGCTCAGATAGGTTTTGATTTGGTGAAAAATCCAGGGATTTCCTCTTGCCCCGCGTGCCACCATAACGCCGTCGCACCCTGTTTGCTCCAGCATATTCTTTGCATCCTGCGGGGTAAAGATATCCCCGTTTCCGATTACCGGTATCTTAACCGCTTCTTTTACGCGTTTTATAATACCAATATCGGCATTTCCCGAATAATACTGTTCCCTTGTTCTTCCGTGAACCGTCACTGCCGCCACACCGGAAGCTTCCAGAGCTTTTGCGCATTCTACGGCTGTATCATCCCCTTTTTCAAAGCCTTTCCTGATCTTTACTGTGACCGGCTAATTGGTTGATTCTACAACTGCCTCCGCAATTTCGGCCGCCAATGGTATGTTTTTCATCAGGGCGCTGCCCTCTCCGTTATTGACAATTTTGGGAACGGGACACCCCATGTTCAAATCCACCATATCAAAATCCAGTGAGTCAATCCGTTTTGTAATCTCACTCATAATATACGGATCGGATCCAAACAACTGTACGGCAACCGGATGTTCTTCCTTTTCTATCCTGAGCAGATCGTTTGTTTTTTTACTGTGATAATAAATCCCTTTGGCGCTGATCATTTCGGTTGTCATTAAGTCGGCTCCCTGTTCTTTGCAGAGCAAACGAAAAGGCAGGTCCGTTACCCCTGCCATCGGTGCTAATATAATATTTCCGGCTAATAAAACATCTCCGATCCGGAACGGTTTCATAACTTTCTCTCCTTATGCTCATAAATTAACCGCAGTCCGTGCAGGGTAAGCTGATAATTATACACGTCTATCATCTCGGTGGATTCACAAATGATGCGCCCGATTCCGCCCGTTGCCACTACCTTGATATCTTTCAGCTTTGATTCTTCTTTCATTTTGGTGATGATATATTCGGTCTGACCGATTGTTCCGTAAACCAAAACCGCCTGCATACTTGTAATGGTGTTCTTTGCCAGGATCGACGGCGGTTTTTCTATTTCAATTTCGGGCAGTCTTGCCGTTTCTCTCCAGAGTGCCTTGGCGGATAACTGGATTCCCGGACAGGTAACCCCTGCAAGAAAGCTGCCGTCTTTTCCAATCAAATCGTAGGTTGTTGCCGTACCAAAATCAATAACAAGCACCGGTCCGCCATACAAATCCAGTCCCGCCACCGCATCGACGATACGGTCCGCCCCAACCTCGGACGGAGAAGCCGTCGGAATACGAATTCCCGTTTTCGTTCCCATTCCGACAATAATCGGCTCTGCCTTTAAATATTTACGTATTGCACTCGTAAGCGAGTACATGACCTTCGGAACGACAGAGGAAATAATGACATCCTGAACTTCTCCCGCCCTGATTCCGTGATGGTTCAGGATTTCGGTAATATGTATCCCAAATTCATCGGAAGTACGGGAAATTCCGGTAATCAGCCGGAAAACACAAAGAAATTCTTCTCCCTCACACACTCCGAACGTTACATTCGTATTTCCCACATCAATAACCAGCAACATATATTTCACACTCCCTGACTGTTTATGGATCCCGCCGGTACAAAACACAAGCCTCACCACGGGATTTATTTCTGACTGACTTACACCTTGAAAAAATTCTCGTAGTATAATTCCAAGCCTTCAAAAAGTTCTTCTTTTTCCTGCCGCATCCTTTTTATCAAAAGATTTGCTCCGATCTCATCATAGATAAAGTCCCCTTCCGCCGCCGTCGTCATCAAATAAAGCCGCCCGTCGTCATCAAAGCTTACCGTCAGCACACCGCCGGCCTCCATCGTGTGCATGACGCACATAATCCGCAGTTCTTCCTGAATGGACTTGGGCAGGGAGGTATATTTGGGGTTCAAATAGAATTTTTCTTCGTAGGAGCTGCTCACACATAAAATAAGGTCTTTGTTCATTTTCGTTCACAAATCGGCTGATACTCTTTATGGCTGGATACGGCTTTATAAGCGGGCCGGATGATTTTCCCCTTATTGATCAATTCCTCCAGACGGTGAGCACTCCATCCGGCAATTCTCGCAATGGCAAAAATCGGTGTAAACAATTCGCTCGGAATCTCCAGCATATTGTACAGAAGACCGCTGTAGAAATCTACATTTGCACTGACTCCCTTATATATTTTCCGCTTTTCCCCGATGACTTCCGGCGCAAGACGTTCCACCATCGAGTACAGCTTAAATTCTTCTAACTGTCCCTTTTCCTCGGAAAGCTTCTTAACAAACCTCTTTAAAATATTCGCTCTGGGATCGGAAAGGGAATATACGGCATGTCCCATCCCGTATATCAGTCCCAAGCGATCGAATGCTTTTTTGTCCAGTATATGGTTCAAATAGTCACGAATCTCGTCTTCACTTTCCCAATTGCTGATATTTTTCTTCATATCAAGGAACATCTGGGATACCTTGATATTGGCTCCGCCGTGCTTCGGTCCCTTGAGCGAACCAAGCGAAGCGGCTACCGCCGAATACGTATCGGTTCCTGACGAAGACACCACATGATTGGTAAATGTTGAATTATTCCCCCCGCCATGCTCCGCATGAAGCACCAGTGCGATATCCAGAATTTTTGCTTCCAGTTCTGTAAAATTGCTGTCAGGCCGCAGCATATGTAAAATATTTTCTGCGGTAGAGTATTCCTCTTTCGGCGCATGGATAAAAAAACTTGAGCCTTCATGAAAATAACTCGATGCCTGATAGCCGTACACCGAAAACATCGGAAACATCGAAATCAACTGCAGGCATTGACGCAGTACATTTTCTGTCGATGTATCGTCCGCCCTCTTGTCATATGAGTAGAGCGTCAGAACACTCCGTCCCAATGTATTCATCAAATCGACACTCGGTGCTTTCATGATAATATCCCGAACAAATCCCGGTTTCAAGGACGCCCGGTATTCCGCCATCAAATCTTTTAGTCCCTGCAATTGTTCCCCGGTCGGAAGTGACCCGAATAAAAGCAGATAGATTACTTCTTCAAATCCAAACCGTTCTTCATTCAAAAAACCCTCTACAATCTTTTCAATGTCAACCCCCTGATAGAAAAGTTTCCCCTCACAAGGAACCAAATCCAGATCCACCAAGGTATAGGAACGGACTTCTGAAATCTCCGTCAAACCGGTCAGAACCCCTTGACCGCTCAAGTCACGCAGCCCTCTTTTTACTTCATATTTGGAATATAAATCGTTATCAATTTTACTGTGTTCCTCACAGACTGCCGCCATCTTCGTAACCCATTCCTGATTGGTTTCCGAATATAAATCTTTGTTATTTTCCATAATCACCTCTCCCCTGCACATGATTCTGCACAAATTACTTTCTTAATGTCGCTGCCATTACCGCTTTTATCGTATGCATTCTATTCTCTGCTTCGCAGAATACCACATCGGCATATGCTTCAAAGACTTCGTCGGTTACTTCCATTTCTTTCAGTCCGTATTTATCATAAATATCCTTCCCGATTCCGGTTTCTCCGTCATGAAATGCCGGAAGACAATGCATAAACACCGCATTTTCCCCTGCTTTTTCCATTACATTTTTATTGACCTGATACGGCAGAAGGTCTTCGATACGTTCTTTCCATACGTCCTCCGGTTCCCCCATTGAAACCCAGACATCGGTATAGATGACATCTCTGTCTTTCACTGCTTTCTCCACATCTTCTTCCAGCGTAACCGAGCCGCCTGTTTCTTCGGCGAATTGTTTGCAGCGTTTTACCAATTCACGGTCCGGAAAATACTTTTCGGGGCCACATGCCGTAAAATGCATCCCCATTTTGGAACAAGCAATCATAAGGGAATTCCCCATATTATATCTTGCATCTCCCAAATAGGTAAGACGGATTCCCTTGGCTTTCCCGAATTGTTCTTTTATCGTAAGGATATCGGCAAGCATCTGTGTCGGATGATACTCATTGGTAAGTCCGTTCCAGACAGGTACTCCCGCATATTTTGCCAGTTCCTCTACTTTCGTCTGCTCAAACCCCCGGTATTCGATTCCCTCAAACATTTTCCCCAAAACCCTTGCTGTATCGGCAATGCTTTCTTTCTGACCGATTTGGGAGCTTTTCGGATCCAGATAGGTGACGCCGATTCCTAAGTCATGCGCCGCCACTTCAAAAGCACACCGGGTACGGGTACTTGTTTTTTCAAAAATTAACGCAATATTTTGTCCCAAAAAATAATGCGTATTTTCGCCCTTTTTCTTCTTTTCTTTCAATTCTTCGGAAAGATAAATCAAATATTCAATTTCCTCTGTCGTAAAGTCAAGCAGTGTCAAAAAACTACGTCCGACGATGGACTCCTTTTGTTTCATTTATGCCTCCGTTCTTATACCGATATATTTCATACATTAAAATGCCTGCGCATACTGCGGCATTCAAAGATTCCGTTTCTCCCTCCATCGGGACCTTTATTTGTACGTCGGCAAGCTCTGATACCCGTCCGGTCAGTCCGTTTGCCTCATTCCCTATGAGAAGTCCTGTCTTCCCCTGATATTTTTGTTCATAAAACAATTGCTTCCCTTGTAAATGCGCCGCATACAGTTGAAAACCCTTTTCTTTTAAAGCGGTCATGTCCGATATAAAATCTTCGGAAATGAAAAAAGGTACCCGAAAGACGGAACCCATCGAAGCCCGTACTGCTTTCGGATTAAAAATATCGACTGTTTCTTTGGAAAGAATCATCCCGTCAACTCCCGCACCCTCTGCGGTTCTTATCATTGTTCCCATGTTTCCGGGATCATTGATCCCCTCAATGCACAGTAAAAAACAATTCTCTTTTTTATGTATTTCAGGGAAATGATAACCCGGCATGTTTACCGTTGCTAAAATTCCCTGAGGTGTTTGGGTATCGGAAATCAATGAAAACACTTTATCGCTGACAACCTCGGCGGCAGCGGCATTCTCCGGGAATTTCCCTTTCAGGGTAACGGCTTCTTCCCTTGCCGTATAGAGTTTCCTGACCAACCCGGCTTTGATTGCCTCCGACACCATTTTCCATCCTTCTGCAATAAAGCATTCTGTCTGTTTACGGAATTTTGCACTCTTTTGTAAATGAATGATATGTTTTATCTGAGGATTCTGACTGCTTTCTATCATAGGTTTCATTTTTCTATTATATAGTAAAAATACTTTGAACGCAATATTTTTCTTTATGACAGTACGTGATATGACGATATACAGAATATATTTTCATAGCAAAACGCAATTTATCAAGGATGATGGATACGGGGGACTTTCATGTTAGTTGAAAACAACATCACTTCTGAGATTGCCGATAAACAGCGGCAAATTATTTTGAATACGAAAAAGCTGGCAAAAATGAGAGGAAAACTGCAAAGGCTGAAAAAAAAGGAGAACGCCGCAGAATATAATGAATTAAATGCGTTGTCAATAAAAACCGGTGAGATCACACTGAATGGTATGACGCTTCTTTTTATCAACATGAAAGAACTGATTTCCCAAACCATGACATGGGTATCCGCAGAAACAGATAGTCCGGCATTGGAACTGCATTACCGCTGGCTGCAAAGGGAAATCGAACGGATCTCCCGTGATGCCAGACACAACGAGCAAACCCTTTTTGAGCATTATGCCTGTATTACCGGAATGCTCTTTATTTCATTCCAATACTTATTTTTCTTCTTTATCCAAATACTGATCTATCACCATTTACTGCTGTCCGCAAACTGCATCCATCTTCTGACAATATGGCTTTACTGAAATGCCATCACTGTGTTTTCGTTTTTCATTCCGTATATTCTTCAAGAAAAATATCCCCATATTTTTTATAATCATAAATATTCGTATTCCATTGTACGTAATAATCCTCATGCAGTACCCATATCTTTGATATTTTAGGCAGTATCACTTGATATCCGCGCCGCTTAAACTCCTGACTATGGGAAGCGTCATAAAAATGCCATCCGTCAAATAAATCTTCCCGCCAGGGAATATCCTTGGATGTAATCATCATAACCCCGTCGATAATTTCGGCACGGATATAATCCCCCCGGATTTTTTCATCAACCGAGATATCATAATACAGTTTGGAATCCATATGGAGATTATAATATTTGTCCTCGGCGGCGGCACCCCACCACATGCCGTTCTTTGATATTGCGGTACTTCCGGCAACTCCCATCATGCCAATATTTTCGTCAAGCGAGAACAAACGCAGGATTTCAAACAAGATATCCGGATTCACAATAAAAACGTCCTGATGCATATAAATTTTATATTTTCCGGCTGCCTTCTTCATTCCCCGATTATAGCCGGAGGTCATACTTACCGCGTCAAATACCGGAACCAACTCAACGGCATACCCGTCCGGAATATTGATATTGTCAATATAGTGCTTTATTTCCGATAAATAATCCTTTCGGCTGACATTTATAATAAAGCTGAAAGTATGTTCAGGATCGGCTGAATGCACCGGAGGCACCGCCGGTTTGGATGGTCTGGATATTTTTTTTAAGTGTGCTAATCCCGTTACTATATTTTGACTTATTTCACTCCCCATATAGGAAACAAATTTTTCGGCTGCGAAGTCGGAAATTTGATATTGATTCATAAAATCCACTGCTTCGTATTGCAGATATTCCGGCAGTGAAAATTGAATTCTCCTTAAAAGGAATTTGAACTGCTTATAATGTTCTTTTATCTGATCCCATGTCCTGCAGTGATGTAAAACAGGCAAAAGGTGTTCCTTTTTCTCTTCTGCGGATATTTGGGTAAATATGTGCAGAATAATAATATCCTCGTCGATTAATAAGGAATCATCCATTAATGTCCCTTTTTCAGATACCGCATGATATAGCATATGGGCGGCAATATCATACACCTCCCCCCCAATAGCCATCAGAATAATATCTTTTACGTATGCCCGAAATTCTGTCATATCAAATTTGCTCTGATAGGCTTTTATGAAATCAACCAGGTTTTTTAACAGAACCATTTCATCTTCTCCGGAACAGCAAAGATTATTTGCTAAACGGTAGTAAAAAAATGCTTTGTTATATTCTCTTTTTTCTTCAAATGTCTGCCCGGTCAGGAAAGCGGTGTGATAGGCATAGGGGTTTTCTATAAGCTCCCGCAAAAATTCTGTTTCTGTTCTATATTCGTTTTCATGTTCATTCATTTTTATAGTATTCCTTTATTTACCTTGTTTTGTGCTTTGTTTTAACTTACAGCATACCATATGAATGGTATATCCGTCAAATCCGCCGGATTTTTCTGACACTGTCAACTGACGGCAATCCGCTGGTTTTTCCCGTTATCATTCATCTTGTTTTCCCGTACACTTGTAACGGTTTCAAAAATATGATACGATATCATCATACTGTTGAAAAGGAGTTTATATGATCATATGAAACTGGGTTTTCTGGGATTTGGTTTGATTGGCGGTTCTATCGCCCGTTCTTTAAAAAGAAAAGAGGAAAATTTATATATTCAGGTATATACCCGCAGGAAAAATGCGGAATTGGAAAAGGGTGTGACCGATGGGATTATCAATCGTTTAGTATATAACATTGATTCTTCCTTTTCCGATTGCGATATCATTTTTTTATGTGCGCCGACATTGACAAACATTTCATTTTTAAAAAAACTGAAACCTCTTATGAAGCCGGATTGTATCCTGACGGATGTCGGCAGTGTGAAAGGAAATATCCATAAGGAAATTATTAAGCTTAAAATGGAATCCAGCTTTATCGGCGGACACCCCATGGCTGGTTCGGAAAAAACAGGCTACGAAAATTCCAATACGACATTATTGGAAAATGCCTATTATCTCCTCACTCCGACAAAGAAAACATCCGCAGAAAATCTGCGGACAATGAAAGAACTTGTTTCTAAGATCGGTTCTGTATGCATTGTGCTCTCCCCGATGGAGCATGACAACATTACGGCTGCCATTAGTCACGTGCCGCATATTGTTGCCGCCGCACTTGTGAATCTGGCACGGATACATGACGTGGATTATGCCGGACTGGGACTGAAAGACTTTGCAGCGGGCGGCTTTAAGGATATTACACGTATTGCTTCTTCCTCTCCTGAAATGTGGCAGAACATTATGATTTCAAATGCCGACAGCATTCGGTTTTTCCTGAAGGAATATATCGGCTTGCTGAATGATTTCCATATGATGTTAAAGAAAAAAGAAAGGAAACGTCTGGAAGAAACATTTCAAGATGCCGGAAACTATCGTGACGCCATCCCTTCAAAAAATAAGAGTATGCTGTCGCGGTGCTTTGAAGTATTTGTTGATATTGCCGACGAAACCGGGGCAATTGCCACGATTGCAACGATTCTTGCAAAGCAGGATATCAGCATTAAAAACATCGGCATCATACATAACCGGGAGTTCGCCGACGGTGTACTTCGGATTGAACTTTATCAGGAGCAGGACGCCGTCGAAGCGGAAGCTCATTTACGTTCCCGCAATTACATTATATGCTCACGGTCATAGGGGTCTTGTCATGTATCGTTAGCGCATCCCTCGGAGGGGCTATAGGAAATGACAGTTTTTTATGTCGTTTCCTATATGATGTTATGTAGGTCATCGGATCCCCGCATAAAATACATTTCTTTCCAAAGGCAGTTTCCGGTATTTCATCAGTTCCGATACCGTAACCAGTTGATATCCTTTTTTTCTTAACGAGGGAATGATTTTTTTTGCTGCCTTTGCTGTCTGCGAATAGCAGTCATGAAGTAAAATAACAGAGCCGTCTTTTACCTGATTCATAACGGTACTGTATGATGTCTGTGCATTCAGTGTCTGCCAGTCTTTCGTATCAATTGACCAGCCGATAATCGGTAATCGGACGGCATTTTTTACGAATGGATTTACGTTGCCAAAAGGCGGACGTATGACTTTTACATTTTGTCCGGTATGCTTTTTGATGAATTGATTTGTTCTATTGATTTCCTGAATGATTTGATTCTTTGCAAGTCCGGTCATACTATAATGGTTCCATGTATGATTTCCGATTTCATTTCCATTTATTACGGCTTCTTTCAACGGTTTCAAGTTCGCACCATGCAGATTCCTTCCTATGACAAAAAATGTTGCCACTGCCTTTTCCCTTTTTAACGTCCTTACAATAGAACCCGTCACAGACTCTTGCGGCCCGTCATCAAACGTTACGGCAACCATCTTCTTCTTAGGGTTGACAGGCGGTAATATATGCAATAAAATATTACACCGTTTCCTGCTCCCGTCCGTAGCTTTTACGGTAATCCGGACATCTCTGTTCGCCGCTCTCCGTTTCACTTTAATATTTCCGTGATTATCCGCATCGACAAACTTATTGTGAGAAATCCACCGGCTTCTTTTTCTGGTTGCCCTCTTTGGAAGAATTTCTTTTATGATTTTTATCTTTTCTCCCGCACGGACGGTATTGCTCTTCAAGTGAAGCCTGATTTTTTTTACTTTCACTTCTTTGGCGAAAATATAAGGATCATTTATATGTATTGATTGTACAATTACGCTTAGTGTCATTCCGAGTATCAATAATCTTCTGTAAAGGTTGTTTTTCATTGGTAGCATTCCTTATTCATTTTTGAATTCTGTGATTGATTTCTTTTATTAAAAGTTGCAGTGTACACGCCGAAATCATGCTGGATGGCTTACTTTTTCCATCATTTGCATACTGATTGTAGCGTGCTTCTGCTATTTTAATTGCTCTGTCTTCATCACCGGATTTTTTTATTTTCAGGTACAACTTTTCATCTTCTTTTCTGTAAGTTTGATTTGTAACCTTTTTAAACTCCTTGGCGAAATTATCACAGCATTTAATGGATTCTTCCGTTTTCGCTTTTTCCACCTTTATAACTAATCTGTTTCTCATTTCCTTTGGTATACTGTCACGCAATCCTTCAAAATAATTCTTTTCCGTTTCTTCTGTATTCGTTATAATCAAATAATATCCCAGTTCCGGTATTCTCGTTCCAAATTTTTTACCTCTATCTTTTAAATTTCCCCGTCGTGCATCACTAGTCCTTTTTCCGCTTCTATTCGTCATCCGCACCCCTCTCCGTAAAAATATCCATTGGCTTTAATGTCGGGATTACTCCATAATACCCAGCCATATATTCCTTTGATAATGCTGCTCCTCTGCGAACCTTACCGCCCTCCTCATCTTTAAAATCTGCTAAGGAATATAGTTCTGATACTCCGTCTTTATTTTTGTCCACCATCCAGATTTCATCCCNNGTGAAATTTTTAAAATTAAATTGGATTAACGTATTTTCTCCTAAACATCTTATATTTAGACTCTTAAAATACATTATACCCTGTTTTGACAAAAAATCAACATCATTTTTAATCTTTTTTTGAAATAGAAGTTGATTTTCTTTTGTTTTTCATTTTTTCAGGGCTCTTGATATAAGTAACTGCCTCATGCTCATTATCAATCAAAACCTTCTTATGTTCTCCGCCGTTTTCCCCGTCCACGGTATAAGGGGTTTTTTCATCACCAATAATCTCAAACTGTTTCCCGCGTAAAAGTACAATCTGCTCATTTTCCTTTGCGCCCATCAGTGCGGTAACAGCCGCCGACAATTCAATCGGGTTTTTGGGATTACGGACAAAAATCCCCTCAAACAATCCGTCATTCAGCGATACCTTACTCTTCTTAAAGAGCGGGAACCCGCCTACCGACATCGCATTTGTAACCATCCCCAGCACGAAATCATCTTCTGCGGCATGTTCCCCGTCCACCCGGACAATCATATGATACGGTTTGATCTGGGGAAGCTTCGTAAGTGCATCTAAAAAATATGCAATCCTTCCTAAAATATTTTTCGTGGCTTGGGGCGTTTCATAAGAAACTGCCGTAAACGCTCCAAAAGCAGCAATATAATTAAAATACCGGTCATTCATACTGCCGATATCGTATGGGATCTCAATGCCTGCCCCCGCAACCTCCGCCGCCGGTGCAATCCGTTTCGGTATTCCGATTCCGTTGGCAAAATCATTGACCGTTCCGGTCGGGATAAACCCGCACGGACATCTCTTATGTTTGGGAAACGACATCAAGCCGACCATCGTTTCATGGAGCGTCCCGTCGCCGCCCGCACAGACAATTCGGTCAAATTGATCCCCCACCTCTTTCACAATCTCTATTGCTTCTCCGCTGTATCTGGTCGCATAGATATTAACAGAAAACCCTTGTTTCATAAAAAGCTCGATAACGGCAGAAAGCTTATTTTTCAATATGGTTTTTCCTGCAAGGGGATTATAAATAAACAATAATTTCTTCCGTTCCATACTTTCACCTTTCCGGTTAAATGCTGCATTCATAAAATTCTTCCTTATTTAAAGTCTAACATAACCGAAAAAAAAGTACAATCATCAATCTTTTCCGATCGGAAACTTCCGTAAAAGCCTGACTGCCGATGCAAAAGCACAGAAATACACACTCAAAACCCCAAATCCGCCCAAGAGTCCGGTCATCAGCCTTCTCCTATTTGTTGACTTCAAAATGCCTGCTTCCTGCAATGACCAGTCCGCACCCATAGGAATCAAAAAAAGAATTGCTGTTTTTAACGGAACCCTTCGTTTTATAAGTAATAAAAGAACTGCTGCCGTCTGTCCGAAAAAAACACCGGTACATCTTGCACAGACCGGAAACTGTTTCCCTTTATAAAAGAAGCTTCGTTCCGGCATCTGGTGGCAGCCGCTGTGATTCCCTATTATCCGGATGGCTTCTAAAACCTTTTTCCGCAGTTCTGACATACGTGAGTTATCCTTACATTATATGATGTTCTCGATTTGCTTTTCCCCATACCGCACAAACCGCATAATATTCCCGGTATACTAAATAATAAATATCCGATACAGGCTTTTACACACCCAAATCCTTTTGTTTTTGTTTCTGTTTCCGTATCGGTAACTTGTTGTGTTATTACATGATTGCTTCCGCATTTTGGACATATCATAGTCATTTCTCCTTATATTATATTCATTTACTCAACAGCACTCCTGCCGCTTTCTCATAAAATTCAATCCCCCGATTGATCAGTTCCACTGCTCATCGTTCAATTCAACGATATCACCGGATATACACCTGCGTCCCAAAAATGTACTCACTATAGAATATGCAATTCTTTTTAAATTGTCCTCTCTCCGTATCACACGCATCTTGGTATAAAATGCTCATATCCCCCAGCCGGCGCTTATGTATCATTTTTTGCTCACCGTGATCCTCACTTTCCTTTTTATGCTTTTTTTATCAAATGACCCGTCGGCATTCTTATGACTGATACCCTAAATAAATTCTATCATAATATGAACATTTTGCAATAGCCCATTCGGACTTTACAATGAAATAAAACAGGACTACCGCACAATTACGACAGTCCTGTTTATAAGAAAGAATCTATTACTTAGACATTTGATCTTCTTGTTTTCTGATCATCTGACGTACCATTTCGCCACCAACTGAACCGTTCTGAGCACTTGTAAGATCCCCATTGTAACCGTCTTTCAAAGGTACTCCTAATTCAGATGCAACCTCCATCTTAAATCTGCTTAAAGAATCTTTTGCTTTTTTTGTTGCCATGATATTTCACCTCCATGATATTTTATTATATAAAGATATTGATAACTGAAATCATATATAATTTCCGTCGAATATCTTAATACTAGTATGACCATGAAGTGAAGAAATATTATGTGTATATTATGGCACTTTTTATAGAATTTGCCTTTTCCGGTGAAACAAGTTTTTTAATCAATACCAACGCAAAATCAAGTGCCGTACCGATCCCGCGGCTTGTGATGATATTACCGTCCTCGACAACCGCATCCGAAAGATATTTTGATTCTGTAAATTCATTTTCAAAGCTCGGATAACTCGTGACATTTTTATCATGTAAAATTCCGGCATTGTTTAACACAATCGGCGCAGCACAAATCGCTCCAATGATTTTTTGCTTTTTATGCATCTGCAATAAATAGGATTTTAATTTTTCACTTTCTTTCAGGTTATCGGCACCCGGCATCCCGCCCGGCAAAATAACCGCATCGGTATTCTCGGAGGATGCTTCCGCAAAAGTATCGTCCATAACCAGAGTGATTCCATGTGCACCCGTTACCTCACGATCTCCGTTCAGCGACATCATTGATACGTCGATTTCCGCCCGGCGAAGCAGGTCAACGACACACAATGCCTCCACTTCCTCAAAACCGTCGGCAAAAACAATGATTGCTTTTTTCATACTTCTCCTCTCCTTAAAAGGTCTAACTTTATTTTTTCTAAATAATGTACAAATGTTCCGGAATAGGATGATATCTCAAACTTGTCTTCCAATTCATTTATATGAAAGCTTTTTGCTCCCCCGGAATTCATACGGTTCCAAAACTCCATTACTTTATCATACGTTACGTAATAAAAACAATCCTTTGACTTAAAATACAGCAATAAAAAGGATAATCCTTTTTGCCTTTCAAATTCTCCCATAAAATCAATCTGATGTTTATGTATATTTGACAATGCAAACCGTTCCACCGCACACTCTTTTGCGTCAAAGCATACCGGATTCCCCTGAACCACTCCGATATAGTCAACCGTACTCTTTTGCTCAAAATATGCCAGTGTGATTTGCCTTGTATTTTCATCTATCTTTACCGGTTTTATCGGCGTCGGTATCTTCTGTACAAGTCCCAGTCCCTGAAGCCGGTATTTTTCATTTGTAACATTAATTAATTCTTCTAAAAAGCTCCCCCGCAATCCTCTGGAGTTCCATGTAGCCATACCCTACTCCTTTTCCGCTTCCATAACCTTATCAAATAACGAGGGATACGGAGCTTTCAGCGTTTGGTTCCGCAAATCTGCCAGAATAGGCGGAACTTCATCAAATACCATCTCATAGGAATGAAGCAGTTGGCTCTTTACACCGAATTTCTTTTTTGCCCATATATTCCGCTCCGCATTTCCGTACTTATAATCTCCCAGCACCGGATGTCCTATACTTCTTAAATGTGCACGGATTTGATGTGTTTTTCCGGTAATCAGCTCCACTCTCAGCATGGTATATTCTTCCTGTATGACCAACGGTTCAATCACCGTTTTGATTTTTTGAGCCTCCTCCGGCTTGTCCCTTAATGTATCTTCCGTGTAAACCGTTACTTCATTTTTATCCTTGTCCTTATACAAATATCCGTCCAGCGTCATTGGTTGTTCAAGTTTACCGCTTACAATGCTTAAATAATACCTTTTCACTCTCTTTTCCCGCAAAAGCTCAGACATCGTCCGCAGTCCCTTTAAAGTCTTGCCCGCCGCCAAAATCCCGCTCGTATTGCGGTCCAAACGGTTACATAAACCCGGTGAAAATCCCCGTCCCCGGTTTGTCATGCTTTCTCCCGCTTCTTCCAAATATCTGCCTAAACAATCCACTAAGGAGATATCATCCTTTTTTGCTTTCTGAGATAACATACCTGCCGGCTTATTTATAAATATTATATGTTCATTTTCGTATATTATGTTTATATGCCCGTCTGCCTCCGTATTCCATGACGGAACCTTCTTCGTGAATCCATCCACCGTTTCATCGGATAAAAATAACGTTACTTCATCATTGGTTTTCAGAATCTCATTTCCTGCCGCTTTTACACCGTTTAACTTGATGTTCTTCTTCCGCAGCATTTTATATATAAAGCTTTTGGGCGCCAAGCCCATGTATTTCAATAAAAATTTATCCAGACGCCGGTCACTCTCTGCTTCGGTAACCCGTAATATTTTCATAAAAACCCCGATTCTCAAACCGCAATAATACGCAACTGTTTCATTACCGCTTCCAAACTTTTTTCTTCCATCCCCTTTTGCCCTGCTTTTTGATATAACTCTTCCAATTCATCCAATCCTCTGACAACCGTTACTTCGGCTTCCGGCGCGGAATCCTGTATACTCTTCTGTAAATAATCCTTCAAATAGGTAAGGTTTTGTCCTTTTACAGAAGTCACTCCCATCACACTGGTTCCTTTTATAATTAAAAAATCGACCGACATCGCTTTTTCCTCAGAANNAGAAGTAAAAACATAGTCACTAATCAAAACGGTATCCGGGCTTATCATCTCTTTTACTTTATGATAATGCTCTGCCGGGGGAGTTTTATATGGTAAAAGGATAATCCATGCGATAAACCGTTTTGCCGCGGGCAAAACACTTAAAAATGCAATAATGGTAAAAAGATTTGCCCGGTTTCCGTTATTTATGATATAACCGGCAACGAAAATCATAATTCCGATAAAAATATAGAGCAGGAGCATCAAAAACCTTATTTTCTTTTCATAATTAATATACCCATACTCTTTTTGATTTATTTTTTTCATATGAATTGGCATTCCTTTCCCCGCAGATAAATCTGCTGTATTCCCATAGTACAAGATTCAATAATGTTACCTATAACAGTCCTCCGCTGTAAAATGAATCAAAAGCTGGAAAAAATCTTCAATCCAAAAATCAGAAAGACGCTTTTTTTCTTCTTCTTCCTCTTTGCTGAAATCATCCGCTACGGCACACACTTTCATTCCGGCACTTTTTCCGGCGCAAATCCCCTGCACCAGGTCTTCAAATACAAGACACTCCTCCGGCAAAACACCAAGCTCTTTCGCTACAAGCAAATAGATATCGGGTGACGGTTTCCCCTTTCCTACTTCACATGCCGTATGTACAGAATCCAAATACGGCATCAGCCGGTGTCTGGTCAAAACCAGTTCCGCTAATTCCTGAGAATTGCTGGTTGCAATCCCTGTCTTTAATTTATTTTTTTTGCAGTATTTTAGAAATTCCCTGCTTCCCGCCTTGCATGGTACTTCCGTCCGGTATTTCTCCCATGCCATCCGGTTCCATTCTGCTTTCATATCCTCAACCGTTTCGGGGATATCAAAAAAATTTTTAATAAAAACCGCTGTTTCCGTAAAACTCATTCCTTCAATCTTTGATTGAAATTTCTCAGGAAGCGTATGCCCGTATCGTCCGAGATATTCAATATCAATCGCTTTCCACAGCCACATGGAGTCAACAAGCGTTCCGTCTAAATCAAAAATAACCGCCTTTATTCCCGTCAGCATTTTTTCCCCCTTAGCGATTGTTTCGTCTTATCGTATTGGTTGTACAGAAGTTTATTATAATATGAGGTATGTGTTTTGTCAAACCGGACTGTATGATATGTACTATCATTGAATCTTATACTTTGAATAATGAAGTGTTTGGAGAATACGAAACTTTAAAATTAAAGACGTTAAGACGTTATATACGTCGATTTCATTTGGGAAAAATTTTTTATAAAAATGACTTGACAAACAAACAAGACGGATGTAGAATATGATTATACAAGACATTTGTAGAAAATCAATTTTTTGAAAGGGGACTTTATTATGAAAAAAAGAACATTCGCTATTTTTACCTGTTGGACAATGATTTTTATGATAACGGCATTGTTATTCGGAGGATTGATTCCTGCTTCTGAAAGCAGCAGCGCAGGCAAAATCACGATGCAGAGAAGGCAGCGGAGGATTTCATCAAGAAAAGCAATAAAGATTGCAAGGAAAGCGACACGCGGCGGTACGGTAACCGACTGCGATTTAGATTATGAAAGAGGCGTATTGGCATATGAAGTCGAGATTTATAAAGGCCGGAACGAGTATACTGTTTTCGTAAGAGCTTCTAGTGGAAAAATTATGAAAAGCAGGAGTATTTTACCAAGTCAAAAGAAAATATCCGTAGCACAAGCCAAAAAAATTGCTTTGAGAAAGGCAGGCGGCGGGGTTGTTACCGACTGGGATTTGGATAATGAGTTCGGTATCCGTGTTTATGAAATAGAAGTCCGCAGAGGAATGTATGAATATGATATAACAATTAAGGCATCCAACGGAAAGGTCCTAAGCTGTACAAGAGAATATGATGACTGAAAAGCGGGCGGCTGAGAAACGCGTTCGCAAAGAAAGAACTTTCCTAATTTGACAAATTATTTAGCGGGCGGCTGAGAAACGCCGCCGCTGAAATTTATTTCGTAAACTTTGCTCCGCGGGAACATGAACGAAAGTTCACCTGACTTTCTATTATAAAAAGGAGAGCGTTATGAAAAAATTACCGAATGCAGAATTTGAAATTATGAAAGTGGTTTGGAATAATGAATCACCGATTTCTACGAATCAAATCATTTCAAATTTAAAATCAAAGGCATCACGAAAACCTCAAACGATCTTAACACTTCTCATTCGGCTGATCGACCGTGGTTTCTTAGTCAGTGAAAAAAACGGAAAAGAACGAACCTATATTCCGATTATAACGGAAAAAGATTACTTACAATTTGAAACAGGCGACTTTATTGATCGGTATTATGATAATTCGATAACTGATTTGGTAAATACACTTTATGACGGAAAAAGGCTTACCGAAAAGGAATTGGAAAGTTTATCTGTATGGATCAGGGAAAGGAGTTGAGCGGATTATGAATTCATGGATTTTATCGCTGTTTGAAACCAGCATCAGTATGACCGTCCTGATTGTGATACTTTACATTGCCGGAATGCTGTTTATCAGTAAATTTGCCGCAAAATGGCGTTATTTTATCTGGATCATGATAGCCGCCGCTCTGCTTTTTCCGTTCCGTCCAAAAACAATCCGTCCGTTGATTACCTTTGAAATTCCGGAACAATATGTCATGTATTCTTTAATCATATGGGCGTTTGGATTTCTTGTTTCACTCGGAATCAAGCTTGCTAATTATTTTCGTTTTACCGGCACTGCGAAACGCTGGCGGAGCGAAATCACAGATAAAGAAATCCTTGATATTTATTATTCGGTCCTGAGCAAACACCATATTACAAAGGAAATCACTCTTTACGAATGCCGTTCCGTAACGACGCCTATGCTTCTGGGTATCCGAAATCCTGTTATTCTGCTGCCTGATATAGAATTCCCGCCGGACGAACTGGCGCTGATCCTTGAACATGAACTGATACATCATACGCATAAGGATTTATTGATAAAAATATTATCTATTACGGCGCAGTCAATCCACTGGTTTAATCCCTTTATATACCTGATGGATAAAGTCATGCAAAGCGATTGCGAGGCTTATTGTGACGAATCCATCTTGGTTAATGCAGACAGTGGTACCAGACAATTATACGGGGAATCAATTATTGGTGTAATCCGAAAACAAAATCGGTATAAAACAGCCTTTTCGACCGCTTTTTTCGGTGGTGTGAAAGACATAAAAAGGAGGTTGAATTCTGTCATGAATAAAAACAAAAAATGGAATTCGTTAGCAGCATTTATCGCATTCTTTTCGGTAGTATGCATTCTATCCTCCGGTTTACTTTTTTCTGCATGTGCGGTATCCACTCCCGATGCATCAAATACTCCGGTTCATGATACCAATCGTGGTACCAAACCGGAAACAAATGCCGATACCCCTCAGAATGAAAACATAAACAATACAGAAAACACAAACAATGAAAAAGATGGAAACAATACGGATTCCTTGCCAAATGACAAAGCTCGGACAGATAAAAACATGATCTCGGCGGAGAAAGCTAAAAAAATTGTTTTAAACGATATCGGCGGAGGCAAAATCACAGCTTATGAACTGGAACGCGACGACCATATGATGCAATATGAAATCGAAGCAATGAAGGGTGATACCGAATATGATTATTCTATTGATGCTTTCAGCGGAACGATTCTCGGCAAGGAATCAGAAAGCATATTTGACTGATTCGCAGCCGGCTGCAATGAAAACATATGAAATATAAATAAAAATCCTCAGAGGAACGGATATACTGTCAAATCACTCCTCTGGGGATTGATTTGACAGTGTACCGGGAGTCTGAAATGTCTGACGGTAATCCTCAATAAACCGCAATATTTCATATGGATTCATGCTTACTTCTTTCCCTCCGATATCCAGATAAATCCCAACATGCAGGTGTGTGTCAAATTTTCCGACGGTCCCTTCTTCGCCGTAACCGGTGTTCCCCATTCTTCCCAAAAGCTGCCCTGCCTCTACTTCACTCCCCACTTCCAGGGCCTCTGCGTATTCATCCAGATGTGCATAATAAATAAATGCCCCGCCGGGAGTCCTTATACCGATCCGGTAGCCGCCCATATTCAGCCATCCGATTTTTTCGATCACTCCGTCCGTCATACTCTGTACGGGGAAATATCCGGCAATATTATTGCTTGTCATAATATCACAGCCCTCATGGGCACGTTCTCCCCCATACGAACGTTTTCCGCCCCATGAATTTTCGTATGCCGTTGTTTCTCCTCCGGATATATCTTCGGGAACAGGGAAGAATTTTATATCACCGAGTAATATCATCAATTGGGTTTGGTATTGTATGGCAATTTTCTGCGGCAGCAGCAGTGCAAATAAGCTGTTGTCATTGATTAATTCCGTCCCTTTTTGTATTTTCCCATCCTGCTTACATATATTGATGGCAATATTTCTGGTCCACCACTCTTTTGTATTATTCTCTGCCAGCTCTTTCAGTGCCTCGGCAGAAACATCAAAAGCACGGAATTTTTTCAAGTTTTCCTCCAAAGGGATAACCGACTTTGCATCACTTCCTACTAAAAGCAATTTTGTTTCCAAAACAACGATAAGTATTACAATCAGCAGATTCATCATCTTCTTTTTCGATTTCAAAAAAACACCCCCTCTAGGAATTGTATGTGAGGCGGTGTCTTTTCATTATGATTAATAGCTTTCTATATCAATTACTTTTGTTTCACTGACGGTAAACGGCAGTACGCCGTCGGCAAATGTGACAAACTTCTCCGGACCGTCACTGACATAATAATCATGAACCGGCTTTTCATTCTTTTGGTTGCATAAATTCTTATGTTCCAGCAATTCTTTCAGCTTTTGTGTCGTCGCATAAGCGGGGTTTACCAGTTTGACACGTTCTCCTATTTCTCTCCCGATTAAGCGCTTAATCAGGGGATAGTGCGTACAGCCCAGAACCAATGCATCAATATCATATTCTTTCATTTCGCAGAGATAACGGGCTGCAATGTCTTCTGTTATCCGGTCATCCCACAATCCTTCTTCTACTAACGGCACAAATAAGGGACATGCCTTACTGACTACCGTTATTTCCGGTTTGACCTTCCGTAAGAATTCATTGTACATTCCGCTCTTTATTGTACTGGAGGTTCCGATAATCCCAATGTTATTGGTTTCTGTCATCTCTGCCGCCATCAGAACGCCCGGCTCTACCACTCCGATAATCGGAATATGGATTTCCTTATTGATTTCTTCCAGAGCCAGCGCACTTGCCGTATTACAAGCCACTACAATTGCTTTCACTTTTTTGGTCAATAAAAAGCGAACAATCTGTCTGCTGTATTTCAAGACCGTTTTTTTTGATTTGCTTCCGTAAGGCACGCGTGCGGTATCGCCAAAATATATGGTGTTTTCATTGGGCAGCTGCCTCATGATTTCACGTAATACCGTCAGTCCGCCGATTCCGGAATCAAAAACCCCAATCGGTGCATCCATAATAACTCTCTCCTTATCCGTTATTTATACGATTTCATCTTTTACCATACTCTTTTTACGGGTCAATAAACCATAAATACACGGTACTACTACGAGTGTGAGAATCGTTCCGTAAATCAGTCCGCCGATTGTAACAATTGCCATCGGCTGCACCATATCACTTCCCATTCCCATACCAAATGCCATCGTGGACAATCCAAGAATCGTTGTCATTGCGGTCATTAAAATCGGCCGCATTCTGACCTGACCCGCCAGAATCATTGCTTCGGTTCTCTCCATCCCCCCGCGTCTGAGCTGATTGATATAATCCACCAATACAATACCGTTATTAACAATAATACCTGAGAGCATTACAAATCCTATCATGGCAATGACACTGATTTCTTTCCCGGCAATCATCAGCCCTAAGAATCCTCCCGTAAAGGCAAGCGGCAGCGTAAATAATATGATGAACGGGGATAACAATGACTGGAACTGCGCTACCATAATCAAATACATAAACAGGATTCCCACAACCAGCATAAGCATTACCTGTTCCATTGACTCATTGATACTGGCGTCTTCCCCTTCCATTATATACTCATAACCTTCCGGCGCCTGATATCCGTCTAATGCTTCGTTTACCTCTTCGCTGACTAAACCGATATTATAATCATCTTCCAGCTCCGCCCGCACCCTCATAGTCCTTGACTGGTTATCTCTTGAAATTCCTTTGGGAGCTAAGGATACACTGAAATCTGCAATTTCAGATAATTTTACATTCTTCTTTTTTCCTTCTTTTGTCGTGTATTCGATATCCATATTGCGGATATCTTTTCGTTCCAGGGTTTCATTTGCTTCATCTTTTACAAAAATATCATAGTCTTTCGTATCTGTTTCTATCGTCGTTGCCGCCGTGGCTTCGGCGGCTTTCAGACGAATCTGCTCAAACACCTGAGCTACCGTTAATTGATAACTCATCGCCTTTCCTTTGTTGATACTGATATGAAATTCCTGTGAATCTTCGTCCAATCCGTTAGAAATTTCTTTCAGTCCTTTTATATGTTCGATTCTTTTTATGATATCATCGGTAATCTCCTGAAGCCGATCCAAATCTTTTCCCTTTACCTGAATACTGATGCCGTTTCCTCCGAGCGCGCTCATATCCATGCCGGCAGTTTCAACAGTGACCTCTCCCGGAAACCCTTTCGTACGTTCTGTTATCATGTCTGCGAGTTCGTCGTTGGTCAGCGTCCGTTCTTCATTTAACATAATATACATGTCTACCGATTCACGGCTTCCTCCGCCGCCCATGCCGCCCATGTTCATCATCATGTTGGCACCGCCGCTCATGGCTCCGATTGTCGTAATGTCCGGAATATCCTTAATGGCGTCCATAATTTTATCCGAAATCTCCGTTGCTTCTTCAAAGGTAGCCTCCTTTTCCGCCCGATATGTGACCGAAGCTTGTGTGCTTTCCATCTCCGGCATTAAGGAAGTTCCTTTTCGGGATGCAAGAAAAGCAGTCAGAACCATAAGTCCCAGACTTACCAATACTACGATTATTTTGGCATGTAACAGCTTTTTCATGACAGCCGCATAGAACCGGTAAACGACACCTAAAAAAGTATCCTTTGTTTCCCTTGTTTTACGCAATGTACCTGCCGCCAATGCAGGAATCAGCGTCAATGCCACAACCAGACTCGCTATAAGCGAATATGCCAGTGTCAAACCCAAATCCACAAAAAGCTGCCTTGTAAGTCCGTCGGTAAATATAATCGGGGCAAACACACAAATTGTTGTCAGCGTAGAGGCTGTAATAGCACCGGCAACTCCCTTTGCCCCTTCTACGGCTGCTTTTTTTGCACTCACGCCTTCTTTTCTCAGACGATATATGTTCTCAATTACAACAATGGAATTATCTACCAGCATCCCAACGCCAAGCGCCAAGCCGGAAAGGGAAATAATGTTTAATGTAACGCCGGTAAAATACATAAGTACGATGGTGCTTACCAGGCTGAACGGGATCGAACAGGCAACAATCAATGTCGGACGCCAATCCCACAGGAATATGAGAAGGATGAAAATTGCCAGTATCCCGCCCATCAGAAGATTCTCAAATACAGAACCTACAACCAAATCAATATACACACCCTGATCCATTAATGTCGTTATGTGCATCTCTTTATCGGCGGACTGCATTTCATCAAATTTTTCCAGGATACGATCCGATACATCACCGGTTGAGTAACCGGACTGTTTTTCCATCGTCAGGGCAACTGCGGGTTTTCCGTCAATCTTTGCGTACACTTCCGCCGAATTGTCCGTTATTATCACATCCGCTACATCTTTTAATTTGATCGGCTTCAAGCCGTCGATATCATAATCCATGATGACAAGGTCTTTAAACCCTTTGGCATTGGGAATGTCATCACCTACCCGGACAAGATAATCCACGTCATCTTCCGTTATATAACCGGCAGGCATTTCAAAGTTTTCTGCCATCAGAATACCTTTTACCATCTCCGTTGTCAGCACTTTATTCAAATCCGAACTTTTCTTGGTTTCCTTCTTTGTATCGTCAAACTGCTTCTTCGCATCATCCAGCTTGCTTTTTCCGCTGCTTAAATTTGCCTGTGCCACGCTCAATTGAATCGAAGCCAATATTTTTTGCTCGCTCAATTGTTTGATTGCCTTATCGGTCGTAATCTCACCGTTCTTTAATTTTTGTCTTGCGGTACGCAGCTTCTTCAGACCGTCTGCAATTTGCTTCTTTGCCTTTGTGATTGCCGGCTTGGAAGCGATCAATTCTGCCTCCTGTTTATTTAAGTCTACAAGTGTAGACTCCAGTTTGTCGACCCCTCCGCTTACTTCATTCAGTTTTTTATCAATATCATCCCTTGTCATATTTTGTGACTTCAGCTCTTCATCAATTTGAGCCAGCTGCCTTTCAACGAGCTGCAAGGCGGATTTTAAAGCTGCTTTCGCCGCCTGATTATCCGTCAATGCAATTTGCTCATAGAGCATTGTACGCTGCTCCGACAGTTTTTTAAGTCCGGTTTGAATTTTATTTAATTCTTCTTCGGCTTTCTTCAAGGAACTCAAATTTTCCTGCAGCTTATCTTTTGCCTTTTTGATTTCGGACAGTCCGTCATTTAATTTCTTTTCCTGTGCTAACAGCTCGGTACGCTGGGATTTTACTTGGGTAATTTGACGGTCCACCTCTTTTAAGCCGTCGGAAATCTGCGATGAAGCCTTGCTTAATTTATTCTCACCGTCTGCCATCTTCTTTGCCGCGTCGCCTTGCCTGTCTTCTAACGTTCGCTCACCATCTTCTATTTTATGAACGCCCTCGTCTATTTTTTTCTCGGCATCGGAAAGCTGGGCATTGATTGCCCTCCTAACTTCCCTGTTCATCTGCTTAACCTTTTCTTCGCGAATGATGACCTCTATTTTTTCCTCGATTTCACCGGCTGCCGATACCGAAGCCACGCCCTCCACACTTTCCAAATCCGGGATTACTTCCTGATTCACCAAATCGGTAACTTCCAGACTGCTTTTATCGTCATAATCAATACCTGCCACCATAATCGGCAGCATTTCCGGATTCATCTTCATAATAATCGGATTCCCTATGGTATCCTCCCATATAGCCGATATGGTATCCAGGCTTTCCCTCATTTCAATCATGGCAGAATCCATATTAACCGCCTGCTCAAATTCTAACATAACCATTGATACGTTATCTCTTGAATTAGAAGAAATTGTTTTTATATTACTAATACTTGCCATTGCCTGTTCAACAGGCTTTGTTACCGATGTTTCCACTTCTTCCGGGCTTGCCCCGACATAGGAGGTCATAACGATCGCATACGGCAATTCCATTTTCGGCAATAAGTCCGTATTCATATCCCGAAATGATAATCCTCCTAACACAAGGACAAGTGCCACTACTACCAGCACGGTAAACGGTTTCCTAACACTTAATTTTGACAGCATATGATACCCCATTCTTTCGCATGTTTTTTGCGCATGATTCTGCTTTCCTATATACAAGCATTGATACGGCTTCTCAAAATAAACCGCATCTTTCATTATATCACTTGTTTGTATTATGTCAATAGTACAGTATAAAAAAGAACCTCATTTTTATTCCCTGCCCGGAAAATAAAATGAAGTCCTTTTTAAGCCAATTTGTTATTTTGCATAATCCGTGACTCTGGATTCACGAATTACATTTACTTTTATCTGTCCCGGATATTGCAGTTCCGCTTCGATTTGTTTCGACAAATCTCTTGCCAGCAATACCATTTCATCATCATTTACCTGTTCCGGAACAACCAACACTCTTACTTCTCTACCTGCCTGAATAGCAAAGGATTTATCAACACCTTTTATACTATTCGAAATATCTTCTAATTGTTTTAACCTGTTCGTATAAGTTTCTAACGTTTCTCTCCGTGCTCCCGGACGCGCCGCTGATATAGCGTCTGCCGCCTGTACAAGACAGGCAATCATACTTCCGGGTTCAATATCACCGTGGTGAGCCTCCACCGCATTAATAACAAGTGCTGATTCCTTAAACTTCCTGCACAAATCAACACCCAACTGAATATGGGATCCTTCCATATCATGATCAACGGATTTCCCAATATCATGAAGTAATCCTGCTCTTTTCGCCATACGCACATCGGTGCCTAATTCCCCGGCAAGTAAACCGGACAAATGTGCCACTTCAATGGAATGCCTTAATGCATTCTGTCCATAACTTGTTCTGAATTTCATTTTACCTAACAAACGAATCAGTTCGATATGGATGCCGTGTACGCCTACTTCTAATGCTGCCGCCTCTCCTTCTTCACGAATCATTACTTCTACTTCTTTTCTTGCTTTTTCAACCATCTCTTCTATTCTTGCAGGATGAATCCTGCCGTCAACGATTAATTTTTCCAAAGCAATACGTGCTATTTCTCTGCGAACCGGATCGAATCCAGAAAGAATAACTGCTTCTGGTGTATCATCAATAATCAAATCTACACCGGTAAGGTTTTCAAGTGAGCGGATATTCCGCCCCTCTCTGCCGATAATACGACCTTTCATTTCATCATTAGGCAATGGTACAACCGAAATCGTTGTTTCTGTTACATGATCGGCAGCACATTTTTGAATGGCGGTTACAATGATTTCTTTTGCTTTTTTATCCGCTTCATCTTTTGCCCGCTGTTCCATCTCTTTAATGATTACTGCTGTTTCATGCTTCACATCGCCTTCTACCAATTTTAAAAGATAATCCTTTGCTTGTTCGGAGGTGAGACCGGAAATTTTCTCTAATTCTTGTAAGTGGCTTTGACGAAGCTTTTTTACATCTGCTCTTTCCCTTTCAAAATCAGCTTCTCTTACGACAAATTTAGATTCCCTTTTCTCGAGTGCGTCCAACTTTTTATCCAAAGTTTCTTCTTTGCCCAACACTCTTTTCTCATAGCGTTGAATTTCATTTCTGCGTTCTTTGACCTCTTTTTCCAACTCATTCCTGGCTTTCAAGTTGTCTTCTTTTGCTTCAAGAAGAGCTTCTCTTTTTTTCGTTTCCGCAGTCTTTAATGCTTCATCGATAATCTCTCTCGCTTTTTCTTCCGCACTTCCTACCTTAGCTTCTCTGATACGGATATGATAGGAAATCGCCGATTTCCAAGCAATATAAGCTACTAGCGCCAACAGGATGAGTACTACAACGATGCCAATTATCATGAACTTGAACTCTGGCACAGGAGCACCTCCTTAAATATTAAATTTTCATTGTACAAAAATACAACATATCAATTCTACACTTAATCATAGCTTTTGTCAAGTAACTATCTGATTTCATTTTTGACCACATTTCTGACCTTATTCGGAAAGTTCAGTGCGCCCCTTAATCCTCATGTATTGAAATTTCAATGCCACACCCTGTCCATAGCTTACGGTTCTGACCGATACGGTGTTTTCCGAACTCTCCCGTCCGACCGTCGTTCCGGGACCCAGGGATTGGTATCGTGAGGGGTCTGCCGGATTCAGTGCCTGTTTTTATAAAAATTGAATTGCAACAGATATAAATAAAGAACGTTGCTTTAAAAAGTTGTAATTGGAATTAATAAGGAACAAGATGTATATCCAAGAAATGCAATTGGACATACACGGCTTTTAAATTATCCTCGCGAATCCTTTTTATCTTTTTATGATGAAAACTGCCTCAGCATTTTTAGTATTATCTTGCAAGTATATCTCAACTTGATCTCCTTTGCGCAGATTGCTCCATCCTATCCCTTTTACAGTATCAAATATATATGAATAACTAATATCTATTTTATCATTACTTGTATCTATCACACATGTTCGATTTTTATTTTTATTATATATCTCTATAATTTTACCTGAAATAGATTTTTTTTCTTTATTATTATGATATTGTCCTAAAATAATGTTACCAACCACGTTATCAAAAGCTATCGCTTCCTTATATCCCACTTCTTTAACATGCTCGTTAATCATAATAAACATAGCTCCATCAAAATTGACTTCAATGGTATTATTTCCATCAACTTGGAATACAAGTAAATAGGACATTCCCCCAAAGTACAAATCTGGATTCTTTCTTGTCTTAATCGTATGAATAGCTTCAAAATAATCCACAAGTATTTTAATATTTTCCGAATCAGTTATTTCAAGATTTTTAAAAGGTCCTTGTGGTATAGGTAGGGTGCTAATACTTATTTTAGTTATCTTATCCTCAAATATAGTATTTAATGCCTCGTCAACTTCTTTATATTCTCTATAACATCCCGAAAACAATACTATCATAGCCAAACAAAAGATGAATCTTGACGGATACTTAAGCAATTTTCTTTTTAACCAAAGTCCCTTGCTGTTAATGACCATTTTCCCTCTGCACCTCCATTTTTACCAAAGACATGTTTTTTGAAATCATCAAATTTTACCCTTTTAGTATTTCCTTTATTTACGGGCAATGGATCATTAATGTGTATATATCTTTCTCCATTAAGATACTCATATCCACGGATTACCACAGCATGACCTCCTCCTCTTGCCCAATTTATTATGGCCAAGATTGGACTTCTTTTATTAATTTGCTTCATTACTGTGTTCCAATTAGCTGACCAAGGCCAAATAGTTGATTTCATCTTATTCTTATGTGCTCCCAAAAAAAATTGAAGCATATTAATATCTGTATTCTTTGCATTACCGATACAGTTTTTGTGTAGTTGTTTTTGGCTTACCTTTCTCCCTTTTTTATATTTAAGAATCATCTGTAAAGAAGCCACTCCACACCACCTAGTTCGCTTCTGCCCGAACAACTTAACCCCTAACAACTTCTTTTTATTGGGATGAACATAGTCAGGTGATGGTGCAGGTTGAGGTGGTGCGGGCGTTGTACGTGCCCTAGGTGGTGGTTGTAATGGCATTGGAATATGTCCACTTGGGTCTGAATAATTAATCGGATTTCCTGCGGTAAAACTCCGCAAATTCCACTTCCCCGGTTCATTCTGCTCTCCCCGGTAACTATCCTGTGTCAAGAACACGCCATCTTCGGGACGATATATCCTCGCATTCATATAATACTGCTGAGAAACCC
>DBDL01000156.1 GCA_002293545.1 Lachnoclostridium sp. UBA933
GGACGCATGGTATTTCAATATTGAAAAAATAAAAGACCGTTTGCTTGAATTGAATGAAAAGGTGAACTGGATTCCGGAAACCGTAAAACACGGCAGATTCGGAAAATGGCTTGAAAATGCCAGAGATTGGAATATATCGCGAAACCGGTATTGGAGTACGCCGATTCCGATATGGGAATGTGAGTCATGCGGAGAGCGGGTTGTACTGGGAAGTATTGATGAAATCGAAGAAGCAAGCGGGAGATGTCTGACGAATCTTCACAGACAGTATCTGGACGAAGTGACATTGGAATGTAAGTGCTGCGGGGCAGTCATGAAAAGAGTGCCGGAGGTGCTTGACTGTTGGTTTGAAAGCGGCTCGGTACCTTTTGCCGGCAAGCACTATCCGTTTGAAAATAAGGAATGGTTTGAGTCCCATTCGCCGAGTGATTTTGTTGTGGAATATACCGGACAGATCCGCTGTTGGTTCTATTATCTCCATGTCTTATCCGTTGCTTTATTCGATAAAGAAGCGTTTAAGAACTGCATTGTCCACGGTACGATTTTGGCACAGGACGGCAAGAAGCTATCGAAATCTTCCCAAAATTATACCGATCGCATGAAATTGATGAAGCAGTACGGAACGGATGCTTTCCGTTTATATTTGTACCAGACAAAAGCAATGCTGATCGGGGATTTGCTGTTTGACGAAAGCGGAATCCAGGATGCCCTGCAGCAGATTATTTTACCCTATTGGAACGCATGTAATTTCTATATTTCCTATGCGAATATTGACGGTTTCAAGCCGGAGGAGGTAAAAAAACCGAATTCGGATAACCAGCTTGACCGCTGGATACTCGCCAAATTTTATTCGGCTGCCAAAACCATCACGGATAAAACGGACGCTTATCAAGTAAACGCTTATATTGAAAATCTGGTATCCTTGGTAGAGGGACTGACGAACTGGTATATCAGGCGTTCCCGCAGAAGATTCTGGATGAGTGATATGACCGCGGACAAGAAAAACGGATACGAAACCCTTTATTATATATTGGTAAATATGACGAAGCTGTTTGCTCCGGTTGCCCCGATCTTATCAGAAAAGATATACAAGGTTCTGACAGGGGAGTATTCGGTACATCTGACAGATTGGCCGGAGCTGCCGGAGGAATACAAAGATGATGAACTGATCAAAAAAGTTGACCTCATAAGAAATGTAATCTATCTGGCAAGGTCAATCCGAAACAAAAACGGAATTAAAAACCGTCAGCCGTTAAGTATTTTAAAAGTTGTATTGGCAGACCATGAATTTGACAGGACGGTAACGGAGTTCATTGACATTATCGAAGAAGAAATCAATGTAAAGAATATTGAAATTCTCGATGATGNNGCTGTCAAATACGACCCGAATTTCAATGAAATACGCAGCAGATATCCGGACCGGATTCCGGAAATCATAAAAGCGGTGAAAAGCAAACAGTTTGAAATCCTTGAGGAGGAAGTAATCTTAAAAATAAACGGGAATGCGGAAAGCTTTCATCCGGCGATTATTCTTGTGACCTACCATGCCAAAGAGGGACTGCATGTGGCGAGTCATCAGGGAACCGTTGTTTCACTCGATTTGACCGTAACCGAGGAACTGAAAAGAGAGGGCTTGGCGCGTGATATTGTACGGAATATACAAGATGCCAGAAAACAGAACGGCTGTGACATAACCGATCATATCATACTGAGTATCGACGGGGATTTCCCCGAAGAGTGGACCGACTATGTCTGCAATGAAACCTTGAGTAAAATAGGAAATGTAAAGAAACCGCTTGCGGAAGTAGAGGTCGAGGAAGAAGATAAATTGATTGTCATTCGTTTTTGCAAGGAGTAGAAGCATTCATCGGGCTGTGCGGGTTTATAAGGAGAAGAAACATTAACCGGGCTGTGTGTCCGTGCGGGTAACTTTAAAGGTATTGGGATCCGTGGTATTTTCAAAAATATATAAATCCGCTAAATCATTTTTCCATTGTTCGATACCAGCCGGATCGCCAAAATTAATATAATCAGGTTTTATAAAATTTTCACATAAATATAACAGCTTCTCCTTAGTCTTTCCCTCCACAAAAGCATAGGAGTGAATATCCAGTAAAGCACCGTACCGATAGGCATTGACGTTATCAAGAAAGAATACCCGTACATTTTTATTCTGTTCGGCATGGATACCGTTTCTCAGCATCTCGGTCCAGCTCTTTTCCTCTTGGGTTGCAAAAACAAGGGTTTCCTTTATCGGACGGTCGCCGAGTTTGGGTATGAGGTTGGTTTCTATAGCAGGGGTTATTTGTATGAATAAAATGAGCGTCAAAAGGGCAAGGAAGCATTTCCACTTAACATATTTTTGAAAGCGTAAATAAGCACAAGAGAGCAGCGTGATAAAAAGGACAGCCATTGTTTCTGCGTGATACCTAAAATCACCATAACCTACGAATACAATTATAGTCGTTTTTATCAAATAAATCAGTCCTACAGATAACAGAAGAAAGTTTTGCGGTTGGTCTTTGAACCTATGAGCTGTTTGTTCCCTGAATGTCGTTGTGAAAATATAAACGGGAAGTCCGAGCAGCATAAGGTCGACAGGTTTGAACAATACAGCCGCTGCTGATTTTGATATCGTCAGAAAAGAGTTCCATACTTTTTCAAACCAAGCGGATAAATCGGTAAATAAAGTTGGTACCGTTTCCTCCGGAAGAAAGAATCTCTGCGGTACGGCGACATAAGTCATAAACATCGTTCCGGCATTATCGGATGCCCAAATGGTACCAAAATGACTGACGGAGTATATTATCCAAGGAGATGCAAATATTAGTATGCCCAGACCGTAAAAAGCCGCCATTACGAAAGCTTTCTTTTTGAACAAAGGAAAAAGGAGAAGTCCGGTCAGACCGGCGGCGGCTAAAAAATCAAAACGTATGGCTAATCCAGCCCCGGCGGCTAATCCCGCAAGGAAGATGTCTTTTTTCGCATAGGGTTTCCATTTGGTAAAAACAGAAATAACCAGTACCGCACATAAAATTGCCGCCGGTACTGCACGTGCCGCCGCAAGCTCATCCAAATAAGCATCCGTGGTAAAAAGCATATAACAGGTCAGGATTCCCGGAATGTAAGAACCGGATATTCTGCGTGATATTTTCAAAAGAAAAAGGAACGTCATGACCGCTATGATCATATTGATGAATACACCTGAAAACATGCCGAATCCGGTCATGTTATCGACGATGTTAATCATGGCGGGATAAAGCCACGGAAAAGACAGGTTGGAATCACTTAATTCCACATATTGGCGTACCGTTGAAATTTCACCGAAATTACGGAAAATATTTTTGGAGATATCATAATAACTATAGGAATCCGGGGAAAAAGGCAGCCCCTTGCTTAATGTCAGGATGAATAAAACAATCAGTGCCGTACAGCCGAAAAACATGATTTTTGAATGCTTCGCGTCGTCTGCGTTTCCGCGGATATACATTTTGGTTATTGAGAACAGCCATAGAGTACCGAAAATCAAAAAAAACAGATTTGTGTTAGCATTTTTAGCAAAAAAAGCCGCCGGCCAGAAAACAAAAGGAAGAACAAGAAATATGGTTCTTTCGATGGAGTTTGTTTTTATATCAACCTTGCCGGTTCTTATCATATACAGCAGACCTAATCCCAGCAGGAAACCAAGAACCGGCGTACCGATCAGATGGCGTATGTCTAAATCGCTGATAAAACATGTTTGAAGCGTAAAAATAAAAAAGATCGGCTGAATGGCAATCAGGAGTTTGATTTTTGAAAAATGAAGTGATTTCATACGGTATAATCTCCTCTCAGGTTCTTAAATAAAATGCTTATCAGGCTGCCGTTTCCTTTAAAAAAACTAATCTTAGTCGGTGCTTTGGCTTTGGCAGGGTAAGCTCTTGTCACCGGAACTTCACAGGTTTTCAATTTCAATTGGCTTGCCCTTACCGATAAATACGCCAGCAGTTCATAAGTGACAAAGATATCACGGAGCGGCTGCACCTTTCTGTGAGTTAAGTATTTTCTCGAATATGCCCGGTAAGCATTGGTAGTATCGGTAAAATGTTCTCCGGCAGTAAGACTGATAACCGGGGCATGTATAAGACGGACAGACAAATAACGCAGCCAAGGGGTATGAATGGCTCTGCCGCCTTTGATAAAACGGGAACCCTGAACCATATCAAAGCCGCGGTCAAGCTTTTGAATAAACCTTGGGACATCTTCGATACTGTCTTTATTGTTTCCGTCAATCGTAATCACGCCGTCATAACAGCGTTCCAGTGCAAACCATATCCCCATCCTCAATTGTGCCCCCTGCTTTCCGTCCCCTGTTTTTATAAGCAGAGTATTGACACCCAATTTTTTTAATTTTTTCGGATCGGTGCTTCCGTCATTGGAGCCGCCGTCACAGATAATAATATCACATAGCTTGTCGACGCCATGTCTTTTTGCCCGGCTTAGCTCTTTCAAAATCCGCCGTCCTTCGTTAATAATCGGAATGAGGATACAGTATTTCGTTGTTTTAGAAGCGTATTCCTCACACAAAAAATCGGGAACCCCAATCATATTTTTATATTTCATGAAAAAACCTCCTTCGTATATTCAGCAGCCCGCATTACCGTTTCGATATCGCCGGGATTTTTCATTTCGACGGAAACATATTTATCATAAGCGTTATGTTTTAGAATCGCACATAATTCGCGGTGCAAACGGTTCTTTTTGATTGGCGCCAGGTTTGGTTCGCTGATATGAACATGGTTTACAAGCTTGATATGGTCGGCAATGATCTGCAAGCTTTCAGAATTTGCGATAACGGCACCAAAGTCCACATTCACAGATAATCCCTTAATGTCGTTTGCAAGATGAAAAGCATCTTCCGTACGGTTAATAAAGTTTGTGCCGTAAATCGGCGGATTTGGCTCAAGGGCAATGGTTGTTCCCCTGAGAATGGCATAATCTGCTGTTTCGGTAAAAAAACGATACGCATTTCCGAGGTCTGCTCCGTTTGGTTTATTGCGGTTTTTAGGACATCCAAAAACCAGATTGCCGCAATGCAAAGCGGCGGCAAAATCAACGGCTTTTTTCGTATACTCAATGAGCCGCCCGTACTCATTGTCCGAACCAAAAATATTCTCATTCCGCCCATACCATATTGACTGAATGGAGGGGACGGATAATTCATATTTTTGACGCAGCATTCCGGCAAAATGACCTGCTTCGTTAAGCCGGTCATAGGGTTTGTCAGGAAATATCCGCGTCGGTGCAATTTCCAATCCGGCAAATTTTTGGTCCTGTAAGAACTGATACATTATTTCATCCTGTTCGGGGGACCATGCTATGTTTGAAAATGATAACTTCATACGAATCTCCATTCCTGCGCACGTTTTTTGCGCATAATATACGCGGCATTTGTGCGTAAGCACAAACTTCAAACGGTATTTCTTTTGATAAACTCCTTTATTTCGTGCAGGACTTTTTCCCGGTCAAAGAGATACCCGTCCCTGCCGCCGAACAAATCGGCATAGCCCGTACGGTAATCATACCGGAAAAAAGGTTTGTCCGGTTCATTTACAAAGGAATCGCCAAAAACATAGTGATACACCTCTCCCGCTGAAAGAGGTTCTGCCGCCGTATGCAGCAGCGGAATATTGTGTTTGGTTACGAGCTTAATATGATCCCATAAATAGGAAAGATTATAAAACTGATACGCAGAACGGCTGTCCGTAAAATTCAGTGCGGAGAATCCGCAGCGTTTAAAGGCTGCCTTTAGTTCCGCTTTGTTATCCTCCGCCGCGGCAAGCTTATAAAAACCATTCGCTTGAAGCGCATAGCTTTTTGCAATCAGGGGTTCTTTCGGTGCCAGTTCATCATACTTCGGTTTGTTTAACAGCGCAGGAAAAAAATGAATTATATCATAGATAAAATTTTTCTTGATACCATCACCGAATAACGCAGGCAAACGTATGATATGACAATCCGGAATTATTTCTGCCGCCGCCTCTTCCAGTGCAAGGCGGTTCCGCCCATAGGCAGACAGCCGGTCTTTATTGATACGGACGCTTTCATATGCCCTGACAGGATTGTCGAGTACCGCAATGGTTGAAATCAATACGAGTTTTTTCGGATTGATTTTTTGAATATTTTCGGCGGCATTTTCAGTAACTTCCCTGTCGGCATCCGGGTTTTGATTGGCAAGAAACATTTCTGCCGGAACACCTGCATAAACAAGTAAATCAGGATTTGTTCCAAACGCCTCCGATATGTTTTTTGAATGACACAGCATACGGAACCGGTGTGCCGCGGCAATGTTTCCGCCGACAAACCCCGTACTGCCAACTAGTATGTCCATTTTTCCCTCCAATCCGGTAAAGGTATCTGCCTCAAGTATCTGCTCTAATGTATCTGCTCTAATGTATCTGCCTCAATGTATCTGTCCCCAATCTATGAATGGTTATAATTTTTCAATGCTCCCGATTACATATTTTGTTTTTTTAAATATGAGATTTACAATAACGGACAGGTATTTAATGACAATGGATAACACCCCGAATATTCCAAAAAATCCGACGGTCAAAAGAATCATTGTTGTTGTCCAGCCCTCTACAGGCTTACTGTATAAAAATATGACAAGTGTATAGACAGCGAAAAAAATCGTCAGACACATCATCAGCATGGTAAAAGCCAGGGATACTTTATAAGCGACATTGGTAAAAATGATAATGCTGTCAAATGCCAGGCTTTTTCTGTAGGTTGACTTTACCGGAGGTGCAGGGAGAGCAGGAACCTTTTCTTCATAAATAATGTTATCATATCTCAATCCGCAGTTAGCGTAAACCGCTTTCCGGTATGGAATCGTAAGGCTCATTTGATTGATTCGGTTAATCGCTCTCCGGCTGAGAATCCGAAAGCTTTCCGTTTGTATCTTGTACTGTGACTTAGAGTTTTTATTGAATAAAGAATAAAATATTCTGCTTGTTGTGCTCTGTTTCGTGTCTGACGAAGCCCCGACAATATCACAGCCGCTGATACAGCGGTGATATACATTCATAATCAATTCATTGTCATAGCCGGCAATCATACGGTCGAACTCAAACACAAAATCACCGGAAGCAAAGTCCACTCCCGCAATCATGGCACTTTCCATTCCCTGATAAAATCCCGTGCGGATCAGGACTACCGTACCNNGCGCTTTTGTCTTCAGAACAGTCGTCCACACAGATGATTTCAAATTTGCTGAAATGCTCGTGCAAAACAGTATTCAAGTTCTCAAGAAACGGTTTTATAATCCGTTCATTGTTATGAACATAAATGACAGCAGATATAAAATTATTATCTGTATTTTTCATCCAAAAAACCCTCCAAATCATAAACGGTATTGATTTTCCCGGAAAGAACACTATAGAAATCA
>DBDL01000043.1 GCA_002293545.1 Lachnoclostridium sp. UBA933
AAAGCAATTGAGAAGGTTCTTAGAAAAGATAAATTTACCATGAGAAGAAGAATCGGCAAACGGCCGTTTTATGATGAAAAAATGTTTCGTCATATCAAATCCTTTGTCGTGATGCCTCTCTTTCATCATAAAACCCATATGGGAAATGTCATAATCGGAAGTATTGATAAAAATGCATTTCGCGGTGAGCAGACATTTTACGAAACGATTGCCGGTCAAATCAGTATGGGAGTGACCAATGCAAACTTATATCAGAGAATGAAAGAAATGGCAATCAGGGACGGTCTGACAGGAATCTATAACCGAAGACATTTGACGATTGAGATGAACCGTTATGCGAAAGAGGCAAAGCAATGCGGGAAACCGCTTTCACTGGCATTGTTTGATATCGACCACTTCAAAAGAATTAATGATACATACGGGCATTTATTCGGTGATGATATGATTCGTTTTGTTGCCAAGGTATTAAATCAGATGGCGAAAGAATATGACGGGTTTGCCGGACGTTACGGCGGGGAAGAGTTTGTCCTTATTTTAGCCGGGAAAAAGATGGAGGAAGCCTATGGGATAACAGAAAAAGCTTGTGATATTATTCGTTCGGAAAGAATTCTGTTTGAAGGAAAAACGGTCAGTTTAAGGGTAAGCGCCGGGATATCCTGCTATCCGGAAACCTGTGATAACCCGCATGATATTCTCCGCAGGGCGGACGAGGCAATGTATTATTCAAAACAGCACGGAAGAAACCGGATAACGATTGACAATGACAGCATTGCCAATCAGCCGTAAATAATAAGACAGAGAAAACCGGCATTTCAAAATACGGGAACGCTCTATCACAGGAAATCAGAGAAAGGATTTCATACGATGGAACTAATAAGCATAGCCAGCGGCAGCAGCGGAAATTGTATTTATGTCGGCGAAGATAAAAGGGGGCTTTTAATTGATGCGGGAATCAGTATGAAGCGAATCGGAGAAGGATTAGAAGCAAACAGTATATCATGGGAGCAAATAAAGGGGATTTGTATCACGCATGAGCATTCGGATCACGTAAGCGGTTTGGCGCCGATATTAAATAAGTATGATATACCGGTTTACGGCACGGAAGACACACTGAGTCAAATTACCGGATCGGGAAAGATAAAAGAAACGGGGAAACAGTTATTTCAAAATGTGAATCCGGATATCTCTTTTTCCGTGGAAGGAATGGAAGTGACACCGTTTTCGATTTCACATGATGCCGCGGACCCCGTTTGTTATACGATAGAAAAAAGCGGGAAGAAAATTGCGGTGGCAACGGATATGGGGACGTTTACGGATTATACGGTTTCACATTTGAGCGGAAGCCATGCGTTGCTTTTGGAAGCCAATTATGATATCAATATGCTTCAGGTGGGGAAATATCCTTATTCATTGAAGGTCCGGATTTTAGGAGAACGCGGTCATTTATCAAACGATGCGTCCGCAAAGCTGATAAAGAAGCTGTTACATAATAACTTAAAAAATGTCGTGCTGGGGCATTTAAGTGAAAATAACAATTACCCGAAGCTGGCATTTCATACGGTAAAGTATGAGCTGGAGCAAATAGAGGAATGGATGGGACTGGGAGCCGAGCTGATTGTTGCAAAACGGCATTCACCGTCAGCGGTAGTGACAGTTTAGGAGGGAATGGATGAAAAAAGTAATTATAACGGTTGTCGGAAAGGACAGTATCGGGATTATTGCAAAGGTATGTACTTATTTAGCGGAGAACAAATTAAATATATTAGATATTTCACAGACAATTGTTGACGGTTATTTCAATATGATGATGATTGTAAATTTTCACGCAGAGGAAAAGGAGTTTGATACGGTCAGCAGTGAGCTGGAAGATTTGGGACAAGGGATCGGGTGTGTGATTCGTATGCAGCGCGAGGATATATTCAGTCAGATGCATCGGATTTAATGGATAAAGATTTCACAATGGGACTGCAGGAGTCTGCAATTCTGAAAATACATAGTATTGCCGGACAAGTATGGAGGACGTATGATTAACATCAATGAAGTAAGGGAAACAAACCGGATGATTGAAAAAGAAAATCTGGATGTCAGGACGATTACAATGGGAATCAGTCTTTTGGATTGTGTCTGTAATGATTTGGGTTTATTATGTGAAAATATCTATCATAAAATTACGGAAAAAGCCGGGAACCTAGTAAGAACAGGAGAGGAAATCAGCAAGGAATACGGGATTCCGATTGTCAATAAAAGAATATCCGTTACACCGGTTTCATTGGTTGGTGCGTCGGCATGTAAGACAGAGGGTGATTTTGTAAAGATTGCAGAAGCGCTTGACCGGGCGGCAAAAAAGGTGGGTGTCAACTTTATCGGAGGGTATACGGCACTCGTTTCCAAAAAAATGACAACTGCCGATGAAACCTTGATTCGTTCGATTCCGTCGGCTCTTTCCGAAACAGAGCGGGTGTGCAGTTCCGTCAATGTCGGGTCAACCAAGACAGGGATGGATATGGATGCCGTATTATTGCTTGGAAAAATGATAAAAAGAACGGCAGAACGGACAAAGGATATGGATTCGTTTGGATGTGCCAAGCTGGTAATATTCTGCAATGCACCGGATGACAATCCTTTTATGGCGGGTGCGTTTCATGGAGTGACAGAAGGAGATGCCGTGATTCATGTTGGGGTAAGCGGTCCGGGTGTTGTAAAGACAGCATTGGAAAAAGTAAGGGGTGCGGATTTTGAAACCGTATGTGAAACGATAAAAAAGACCGCATTTAAGATTACCAGAATCGGTCAGTTAGTAGCAAACCAAGCATCCGAACGTCTGGGGATTCCGTTTGGTATTATTGATTTGTCATTAGCGCCGACCCCTGCCGTCGGTGACAGCATCGCGGAAATATTCAGGGAACTGGGTCTGGAGTGTGCAGGAGCACCGGGAACGACGGCGGCACTTGCTTTACTGAACGATCAAGTAAAAAAAGGCGGCGTTATGGCGTCTTCTTATGTCGGCGGTTTGAGCGGAGCATTTATTCCGGTCAGCGAAGACCAAGGGATGATTGATGCGGTGGAAACCGGCGCATTGTCTTTGGAAAAATTAGAAGCCATGACTTGTGTATGCTCGGTCGGTTTGGACATGGTTGCGATACCCGGCGAAACGAAAGAAACAACCATTGCCGGAATTCTGGCGGATGAGATGGCAATCGGTATGGTCAACCAAAAGACAACAGCGGTTCGTATCATACCGGTGATTGGAAAAGGGGTCGGAGAGTCGGCAGAGTTCGGCGGATTATTCGGAAGAGCCCCGATTATGCCGGTCAGCCGGTTTTCCTGTGATGATTTTGTCAGCCGTACCGGACGGATACCGGCACCGATCCACAGTTTTAAAAATTAATAGTAGGAGGCGTTATGCTAGAAGAATTAAAAAGTGAAAAAATATTTTATTTTTTTGGACAAATATCCGAAATACCGAGGGGGTCTTACCATAATGAAAAAATAAGCGAGTATCTGATCCAATTCGCAGCCGATCGGGGACTTTCTTATTATGCGGATTCCAAAAAAAATGTAATAATACGAAAATCCGGGACAAAAGGGTATGAAAATGCAAAGCCGGTCATCTTGCAGGCGCATATGGACATGGTCTGCGAGTCGGACGCAGATAGTGCGGGAAAGCATGATTTTTTGACGGAACCGCTGGATTTATACATTGACGGAGATTTTATAAAAGCAAAAAATACGACGCTTGGTGCGGATAACGGAATCGGTATGGCTTATATCCTCACCATATTAGACGGCGGTACGGAATATAAGCATCCGCCGCTGGAAGCACTTTTTACGGCGGATGAAGAGGTCGGAATGTTAGGTGCCGCCGCACTGGATTTAACGGAATTGAAAGGGAAATTCCTGATCAATCTGGATACGGAAGAAGAAGGACATTTACTGGCTTCCTGTGCCGGAGGCATATCGCTGAATGTATCGTTTGGTTTGAAAAACAAAACGTTGATGGAAGAAATCAAAGAAACAGAACGTGCGGTACGAATATCGGTAAAAGGGTTGACGGGCGGTCATTCCGGAATGGACATTGACAAAAACCGAACCAATGCCGCAATCGTGCTTGGCAGGATTTTATTTCCGCTGACGGATCGCTGCCGTTTGGCAGAATTCAAAGGCGGGATATCTTCCAATGCGATAACAAGGGAAGCGGAAGCGGTGCTTTTGCTTGAACAGGATAAAAAATTATGGAACAGCTTCTGCGGGAACATCAATCATATTATTGATGAATTATGTACTTCCGAGCCGGATATTTCAATTAATTGCGAAGCATATACCGGAGAATTGGCAGTTGTGGGAAAAGATCTGACAAACCGCGTCCTTTCATTTTTGAATACGGTTCCGCAGGGGGTTCAGGTTATGAGTCCGGATATGGAAGGACTTGTTGAAAGTTCTGTCAATATGGGAAGTATGCGGATGACAGAAGACCGGGTGGAAATGAAATTTTGTCTGCGGAGTCAAAGGGCAGGCTACAAGGAGTATTTATGCAGGAAAATAATTTTGCTGGCAGAACAATTCGGGGGAACCTGCGAAAGAGAGGGAGATTATCCGGCATGGGACTATAAAAAGGATTCGGCGCTTCGTAATGTCGTTTCAGATACGTACCGGGAAATGTACGGTAACGATATGGTTTTGGAAGGAGTTCATGCCGGGTTGGAATGCGGGGTTTTTTCAGAAGGGATCAAAGGGATTGATATGATATCAATCGGACCGGATATTACGGACGCACATTCTCCCAAAGAAAGAGTCAGCATTTCATCGGCAAGACGTGTCTTTAAGCTCCTGACAAAGGTATTAGAGGAAATGAACTTGCAATTCGACAGCAGATATATTAAAATGTAAAGGTCAGCGCAGTGTTTCGTATGTATTGAAGCACTGCACGAATGCGGATAAAGTATAATTCTACGGAGGGTATAAAGTATGGCATTGACAATTTCAAAAAAGGCAGAGCTTGTAAAACCGTCGTCTACATTGGCAATTACAGCAAAAGCAGCCGCACTGAGAGCAGAGGGAAAGGACATTGTTGGATTTGGTGCGGGAGAACCGGATTTTGATACTCCCGATCATATCAAAGAGGCGGCAATCAAGGCAATTAAGGAGGGCTTTACAAAATACACTCCGGCTTCCGGTATTGTTCCGTTAAAAGAAGCGATATCAAAGAAATTTAAAGAATTAAATCATGTCGAGTACGCCAAAGACCAGATTGTTATCAGCAATGGGGCAAAGCACTCGCTGACCAATATATTTACGGCAATTATCAATGAGGGGGATGAAGTGGTTATCCCGGCTCCGTATTGGCTCAGTTATCCGGAGATCGTAAGTTTAGCGGGAGGAATCCCGGTATTTGTACCCACGACAATGGAGGAGAATTTTAAACTGACGCCGGAAAAGCTGGAGAAAGCAATTACCGGTAAGACAAAAGCGTTGATTCTTAATTCTCCGAGCAATCCAACCGGAATGATATATTCAAGAGAGGAATTGAAAGCGATTGCGGAAATCGTCGTAGCAAAGGATATTTATGTTGTGGCAGATGAAATTTATGAATATTTGATCTATGGGGAGGAGGAGCATGTCAGCATTGCATCTTTAAATGAGGAAATATACAAACGGACGATTACATGCAACGGAATATCCAAAACCTATGCCATGACCGGCTGGCGGATTGGATATACCGGTTCATCGAGAGAAATCGCTAAATTGATGGGCAGTATCCAAAGTCATCAGACTTCAAATCCCAATTCAATCGCACAAATGGCGGCATTGGAAGCAATCGGAGGTTCTCAGGAAACAATAGAAGAAATGAAAAAGGAGTTTGCGGCACGGAGGGATTTTATTTACGAGAGAGTTTGTAAAATGCCGTATATAAAAATACTAAGACCGCAAGGTGCCTTTTATACATTTATTGATGTTTCCGACGTATTTGCGAAAAAACATAAGGGAGAGCAAATTGGTTCCACGGATCAGATGGCAAATATTTTATTAGAGGAGTATGGGGTGATTGTAGTTCCCTGCGAGGATTTTGGCTTCTCGGATCATATCCGTCTTTCCTATGCGATTTCCATGAGTCAGATTCAAAAGGGAATGGAGCGTATCGAAGCATTTATTCATAGCCTGGTTTAATACATTAAGGGACAGGATAACTTTAAAATAACAATGAGCGTGCTGTAATGATATGGCACGCTTTTATATCATTACAGAGAATGGAGATTCTTATGCAGAGAAAAAATGAAAACGGGGTTCCCAAAGCGCTGATTCCCAAATTATTAGAGAAAAAATTAGCATTCAGAGGCGTGATTTTAGATTTTTACCAAAACATAATACAGTTTCCGCATGGCAATACCGCTACGTGGGATATTCTTTACCATCAGGGGGCGGCGGCAATGGTTGCCGTAAAGGAAAACGGTAATATTATTATGGTACGTCAGTATCGCGGTGCGATTGATGACATGGTTCTTGAGATTCCGGCAGGATGCCTGAACTCAGCGGATGAAGATATGGCAGTTTGCGCCGCAAGGGAACTGGAAGAGGAAACAGGGTACTGTCCGAAAGAAGTCAATCATCTGATTGATTATTTGTCTGCACCGGCATATACAAGTGAAAAAGTGGGTATCTTTTATTCGGAACACCTAACCTTATCCCAACAAAATTTAGACGACAATGAATTTGTTCAGATTGAGGAGTATCCATTAGGAGAATTGATTTCCATGATAGAGAACGGCGAAATAACAGACGGGAAAACGATTGCGGCAATTTTTGCTTATCAAAATGCCGTAAATAAAACCTTTAATGCACCGCTTGAGTAATCCACTCCAATACCGCATTCTGGCTGTGTAATAAATATTGCTTTGCTTCGTGATTTTTACAAAAATCAGAAAACATGGAATCATGCGACACCTCTTGTCCTCTTGTGACCGGCGGACAAGGAAGAAACATAGCGTTACCGTGTAATTTTGAGAGATGTTTATGATTGATTTGATAAGGCAGAAAGTAATCTTTGATTTTTTTCGATTCTTCGTCGGATTTTGCTTTCGGCCAACAATCCGTATAAAGAACGTCAGCTTTTTCAAGGACGGGTTCCAGTTCATGGCATACGGAAATGTTCCCTGCCGCATTTTCATTCATTTGATTTCGTGTATTGACGTCGATTTCATATCCTTTGGGCGCAACTTGCGTTACGGAAATCGGTAATGTAACAGCAGCCTCAAACCAGCTCATGCATAAGTTCGTCACTTCTCCGACAAAAACGAGTGATAAATCCGCCAATCCGCCTCTGTATTTACGAATAAACTGCAAATCACCGATTATTTCACAGGGATGGTTAAAATCGGTTCTTGCATTAATGACAGCGGCATTTGTTGTATTTGTCACTTTGATTAAATCCTTGTGGTTTTTGGCGCGGATTACCAGTATCGAAAACCAGTGATCCAAGTAATGTCCAATATCCTCAAGCGGTTCATGGATACCCAACTCGCCGGGAATATAAGATACGGAGGCACCCATTGCCCTGGAACCGATTTCAAAGGCAGCCCGATTACGAAAGCCCTGTCCGTAAAACCATAATCCGATTTGTTTGTCCTTCAATATTTGCGGCATACGGTTCGCTTTCCATAACTTCTCCAGCGAGTCCGCTCTGTCAAGTATGGATAATAATTCATCGGCTGAAACATCCAAAAGGGAAATTAAATTTTTCAATGGGATATCCGCTCCTGTCTTTTTATGATATGACCAATACATATTTTCTCTTTTTATGATATTGGTATTTCCTTTGCTTTTAAAGCCTCCTCAGGCAAAGTGAAATCCTCTGCTTTATTGTAATTCCTATATCGAATGTCTAAATCTGCTTTTGTATATTCCCGGCCTGAAAACCCTTCCGGCAATTTCTCCAGTTTCGGATTTTCAAGAATTTTATTATTTATCTCTTTTAAAGAAACTTTGACGCGGTACAGTTCTTCTTTTTCCGGGTCAATCCATAGGGAAAACCCCATATCATCCGCAGAATCTGCAATTTCAGTCAGCAATTCATCATTCGTAATACTTTGAGTACCCAATGCCGTACCTTTAACTAATTTAACGATCATTTCGCTTGTCATAGAGCAGGTATAAACTTGATATGTTTTTCCGTCTTCTTCCGCATCTTTCTGCCTCTCATACGGGTAATCATGATTCATAAATATTTTTGGGTCCAGCTTTTGTACTTTATCTTTTGCCGATTTGTCATCTGCTTTGCAAACGCTCTGCTTTTCCCAATGATTTTGGGGAGCCGTATCCATATAAAAAAACTTTACAAATATTCCGTTTTGCTCCAAAGTATATTCTTGAAGATTACTGGATGTACCAAGACTGCTGCTTAATGTTGAACTTATTTTTGATTTTACAGGGTTGTCAAACATAGTAAAATGCATGTTCAAAGTCATCAGAAGTTCAGGTGATTTTTCACCGTTTACTTCTGATACGACACCAGTTTCATATACGGCGTCGGCTTCTATGTTTTTTGCTTCGGATACCTTTTTTGAAGCAATTTCCAAAACAGAATCATTCGGGGAGGCAGGGGTTCCGCATCCGGTAAAAATTACGGGAAACAAGAACAGTAAGCTTCCCGCTAACATTAATTTATACGGCTTCATAGTTTTCTCCTTGCAAATTAAGATGATAGTTACTTTTGCATTCTTTCAAGTTTTTTTCTATATTGTTCATTATAAAGGAGTGACCGGAAGAAAGCAATTAATTTTATATGTAACGTCATAGAAGTTTGTACTTTGGGGACTAAAGTGTTTGTCTTTGAGAAAGCAGACATGTTTATCCGAAACAGGACATATGATAAATTAAACAATTCTCTGGGAGTTTACTATGTCAATTCCAAGCAATATGCTGAAAAGCCAAAGTAAAATAAAACAGTTGATTCTTTTATTTGTGCTCGGCTTTTTTTTCGGTGCAGTTTTTTACTATCTATTTCAGAAATCCTATATGGATACGCTTCAACAGATGGATGCGGGAGCGGCAAATTGGGCGTCAAAAGACACGTCATTCATCCGGTTATTTCTTTACTCGCTTTATGAACACGGCAAATATTTTATTCTATTATGGCTTTTGTCTGTAACGAAGCTTGCAGTTCCCGGTATTGTGGTTTTTACCGTATACCGCGGCTTTGGTCTGGGATTTTTATTTTCTTTTTTTATGAATCTGCACGGAGCAAAAGGCTTTATGTTTTTCTTTGGGTCACTGTTTCCGCATATGTTATTGTTTCTTCCGATGTATATTTTCTTCTTTGCCTTTATCCATCGGGGGAAAAAAGAAAAACAGAATCTGGTTTTTCTCATGCTGACTGCCGCTTTAGTCATGGCTTGCTTTATGGAGGTGTATTTTAATATACCAATGATGAAAAATTTGTATCTTGGTTCATGGGTAGGGGTATGATACATATAACGAAGTGAGATTTCAAAAAAGGACGCCGGATAACATTTTGTTCACAGAATTTTAACATAAAAAAGGTATATTAGATAACGTATGTATAAATAACAAATATGCATCAGATAAACAGGAGGGTATCAAAGTGATAGAAGTAAAAAATCTTGTGAAACGGTACGGCGGCAGAAATGTCGTGGATGATTTAAGCTTTATCGTTGAAAAAGGACAGATTCTTGGATTCCTTGGTCCGAACGGGGCAGGAAAATCTACGACGATGAATATCATTACCGGTTATGTGTCGGCAACGGACGGCGTTGTTACCGTAAATGGATACGATGTTTTTGAAGAACCGGAAAAAGCAAAAGAATGTATCGGGTATTTGCCGGAACAGCCGCCGCTTTATCCCGATATGAGAGTACGGGAATATCTTGGTTTTGTGGCGGATATGAAAAAGGTGGCGAAATCCGAAAGAGAAAAAATGATGTATGAGATCATTCAGCAGACGCAAATTTCCGATGTTACAGAGCGTCTGATTAAGCATCTTTCCAAAGGGTATAAACAACGTGTCGGATTAGCGGCGGCAATTATGGGTTATCCCGAAATCCTAATATTGGACGAGCCTACCGTAGGTCTTGATCCCATGCAGATTATAGAGATGCGGAATTTAATTTTAGAGCTCAGCAAAAACCATACAATTTTACTGAGCTCACATATTATGCAGGAAGTCAATGCGGTCTGTAATAAAATATTGATTATTAACCAAGGGAAGATGGTCGCATTGGGAACGCCGGAAGAAATATCAGGGATTTCATTGCAAAAAAAAGAATTGTCCCTTTTGGTAAAAGGGGAGTCCGCATTGATTCAAAATGTTCTTGATACCATTCCGAACATTAATCAAGCGGATATTCTTGATTCCGAAGAAGCGGGATGTTGTCAGATCGTATTGTCTACGGAGGTAGAGTATGATTTGAGGGAAGAAATATTCTATACGTTTGCCAAAAATAAATTGGTTATTTTAGAGATGAATACAAAGAAACAGACATTGGAGGAGGTATTCCTCCGGATGACCGAAGGCGGTACAAAACAATACGGCGGTANNGGTAAAAAAGATAAAAAAAGAAAAAATGATGAAGGAATGGATGAGGAGGGAGAATCACAATGACAGCAATTTTTAAAAAAGAAATAAAGTCTTACTTTACATCAATGATTGGGTATATATTTATTGCAATACTGATTGCCTTTGTCGGTTTCTTTTTCCGGGAAATCAATTTAGGTTCGGATATGCAGCCGGGTTCCGCCAACTTTTCTTATGTGCTGAGCAGCATCAGCTTTCCTTTTATCGTTTTGGTATCTGTTTTGACAATGCGTATGATTGCCGAAGAAAACAGACAAAAAACAGATCAGTTGTTATATACCTCGCCGGTATCAATCGGCAGAATTGTTTTTGGAAAATATTTGGCGGCCATCACACTGCTTGCCGCTGCCCTATTGATTATCAGTTTTTATCCGCTGATCCTATCGCGTTTCGGGGAAGTGGATATGGCAATTTCATACGGCGGTATTTTGGGGTTCTTCTTATTGGGATCCGCCTATATTTCGATCGGGATGTTTTGTTCTTCTCTGACGGAAAGTCCGGTGATTGCGGCGGTAATATCTTTTGGTGCCATGCTGCTGATATTTTTGATGCCCAGTATTGCCATGGAACTGCCGGCGGATCAAGTCAGCGTAATGCTTATCTTTATCTTATTATGGGTTTTATTTTGTGCGGTAGTATGGCAGATGACACGTAATATCTGGATGGCTTTATTTATTTGTATCCTTGGGATTCTCGCAATCGTTATTGTATACATGCTGAAACCGGAATTTTATGAAGGACGGATTACACAAGTGGTTCAATCCATATCTATTTTAGAACGGTATCAGAATTTTAACCTTGGTATTTTTGATGTCACTTCATTAATCTATTATACAAGCATATGTTTTGCTTTTGTATTTATTACGATTCAGAAGGTGAAAAAGCAAAGATGGACTTAGTAGGTATTCAGTACCGGGTTCTTTCAAAAAATAAGGAGAGAAAAAATGGCTAAAATAAATCAAGAAAAAATGAAAAGAGCATTTTCCTCACGTCAGTTTAAAATGGGAATGTTTCAAACCATACTTACGGTAATTGTTATTGCGGTAATTGTCATTTTAAATATGCTTGTAAGCAAAATGAATATCATGGTGGATTTAAGCAGTGATAAAAAATATTCCCTGACGGAAGAAAGCATTATGCTGGTAAAGGAATTAAAAGATAAGGTGTCGTTATTTTATATGTATGAAGAAGGCAGCGATGTATCGGATAACAATGATATTGTAAAGAAAGTTTTGGATCAGTACGATAGTGTGGGAAGCAACATTGCATTATCAAGTAAAGACCCCCAAAAGCTGCCCCAGTTTGCAACCCAGTATACGGACGGGAAAGTGAAAAGTGAGGACGTCAGGAGTAAGGATGTTATCGTTGTCAATGAAACGACAAAAAAAGTAAAGCATATATCGGCGCAAGATATGGTATTGGAAGAACAGGACCCGTATTCAGGGGCTGTCATTCCCAAAACCTTAGATGTGGAAGGACAAGTAACGGCTGCCATTCAATCCGTTACCTCAGAGGATTCCAAAACGCTCTATGCGACGACCGGACATAGTGAAGCTGCCCTCAGCGCAAGCTTATCGGACATATTAACCAAGAGCAATATGATAATTGAGTCAACGAGGACAGATGCGAAAGAAGGTATCCCAAAGGATTGTGATATTCTGATGATCAATGCGCCGATGTATGATTTTTCAGAATTCGATATGCCTAATATTCAGGCATATTTTGAAAACGGCGGAAAGGCATTGATTTTTCTGTATCCGAAAATGGAGGAAAGTGCTTTCCCTAATTTATGCAAAATATTGAACCAATATGGTTTGAAATTGAATCCGGGGTATGTTTTTGAAACAACGGACCATTACTTAGGGCGGAGTCCGCTTGAGGTAAACGGCATGATGAACTCACATGAAATAACAGCGGAGGTTACGGCGGATAAGGATATTCCTTTTCCCCTTACAAAAGGGATGACAATGCTGAATGAAACAAGAAGTACGCTTACAGTGGAACCGTTGGTTTCCAGCTCGGAAGAATCCTTTTCCAAAATGCCTGTGGACAATAGTGATTTGGAAAAGAAAGAAGGAGATGTCAGCGGACCGTTTACGTTAGGCGCGGCAGTTACAGATGAATATAAAGATAAAAAGGCTCAGCTTATTGTATTTGGCACAGCCAATGTTGCCGCCGATTCTAATATTATGGACGGCAGATACGGAAACCGGTCCATTGTTTTAAACAGCGTTGCCTGGCTGAACGGCAGGGAAAACTCCATGCTTGCGATTCCGCAAAGAAGTCTGGAAAATCCGACTGTGGATGTACCTTCCGACAGCAGGGGGATGATTTCATTCCTGCTGATTGGACTGCTGCCGGCCGCCATTCTTGGTTTTGGATTCTTTATCTGGTATCGTAGGAGGAAAAGCTGATGTCAAAGAAAAAAAAGCAGTGGTTGTTATTAGGCACTCTTTTGATTGTGATTGCCGTTATGATCACCGTCTATCAACTGATACCGGAACAGCCTGCGGAAGAAGAAAAAACAGCGGTAACAGAACAAAATATTCAGGTTGCCGGCTTTACGGCAGATTCCGTTCAAAAAATAGATATCAAGACAGACAGCGTACAATCCACGCTGAACAAAGAAAACGGGATATGGGTCTGGCTGCAGAAAAAAGGCGTACCGATAAATACCGAAACGATAGATACCTTTTTGAAAGAAGCGGAATCGGTAAAGGCATCAGACGAATTTGACTACAATGAAGAATTGCTTGCGGATTATGGATTAGCGGCGCCGGGACTTATTGTGACATTGACGGGAACAGACGGGAAAGAAACGGTATTCCGCTTGGGAGCGGAAGTTCCGTCCGTTGGCGGACACTACGGCACGGTAAGCAGTAATCCCGATAAAATATATTGTCTTTCCCAGTCGTTTTATGAAGCTTTCCGCATTGACGAGTTAAAATTGTATCAAAAGGACATACCTCCGCAAATCAATGAAGCTTACGTAACCGGTATCCATGTGAATAAAACCAGTTTGGGCGAACCATTTGAAGCAAAGGAAGTCAGCGAGAAAGAACGGGTTGAGTCTTACTCCGCATGGAATATTACAAAGCCATACAAGGCCGCCGCCGCATTTAACCCGGACAAAATCAGTGAAATGCAAAGTACCTGTTCCAGCGTTAAGTTAGGAGATTTGGTCGAGTACAAAGCAAAAAGCTTAAAGAAGTATGGATTTGGAAAAGATGAAAAGACCGTAAGAATTGATTATTTTGAATTAAAGGAGGGAGCTTCCGAATCAACACAAAAAGATAAGAACGGAAAAGAAACCCCCTTTGTAAAAGAGAGTGACCGGGTGAAGAAGAATCTGACACTATATATTGGTGAATTAGTTGGTGATGAAAATTATTATGTACATCTCGGAAACTCTGAAAATGTATATTTAATGTCCAAAGGCGATGTGAACGGCTTTATTGAGCCGGAGGTATTTGAATATGCCGACCATAGTATCTATGCGGTATTGGCAACGGATATAAAGGGTTATGATGTGACAATCGGCAAAACGAAAATTCATGTGACGAGAGAAAAAAAGGATGATAAAAACATCTGGTATGTAAACGGGAAAAAGGTCAGCGACGAAGAGGAAGAAGCAGTTCTGACTCCGTATTCTGCTTTATTCCTGCTTGAATTTTCCGGCGTAATCAAACCGGAGGAAGAACCGACGGGCAATCAGCCGGTGATAGAAGTCGTGTATCATGAAGAAAAACGTGATGTTACCATTCAATATCTGCCTTATGATGAGATCAATTTTTACCGGGTGGAACGGGACGGAAAGCAAATCTTCCTGACAAACAAAAGGGCAGTTGATGATGTTGTCGATAAATTCAGGGATATGAACAATCATTTCAAATAATCGGACTCTTTAGAATATCGAAGTACCCCTCTGCATAGATTGTAAAAAAGGTTGTCTTATTTGTACCGGGACAACGTGCTGCGCGCCGAAGTTTATGGGCAGAATGTTTACGATTCATCTTTACAGGGGGGTTTTATTATGAAAAAAATGATTCATTTCATTGGTTTTGTATTGTTGCTTTGTATCTTTTTAGGAGGATATTATATATTTGAAAGCTACCGGGACTCAAATGAAAAAGACAAGTCAGAGAAAATGGAAAATGTCTATATAACCGGAGTATCGGGCAGTGCCATTAAGGTATATCATAACGGGGAAATACAAAGTTATCCTATGGCAAGTACAGGGGATCATATTACCGAGGGAATGGCGAATATATCGCTGACGGAAGGCGTTGTGACCAAAATAAGCCTTATGCCGGATACCATAACGGGGAAGGTATTGTCGGTCAGTGATGATGAAATTGAAATAGAAGGATACGGTACACTGAAATTATCCGGGAATTTCAAGGTATACCGTCACGGTGATCCGATTGCCATGTCCTCGCCGGAACATATTATCGTGGGATATACGAATGCAAGATTTGTTGTCGTGGATGAAAAGGTGCAGGGTGCTATTCTGGAAAAAAAGCTGAACGCCGGTAATATCCGTGTATTGCTGAAAACGTCTGATTATTCCTCCTATGAACATAATACGGTCAAGGTAACGTCAAATGCAGATTTCAGTATTACCTCAGGGAAAGAAACGAAACAGTATGCGAAGGGAACCGAAGTAAACCTCGATGAAAAGAAAAGGTACACGGTAAAATCTCCGGAAGGGCGTATCACCATATTATCCCTGAAGCGTCAAAACAAAGCACCCAGTTACCGTGGAACCCTGGAAGTAGTCGGAAAGCAGAAAGGATATCATATCATCAATGAATTGCCGCTGGAGCAGTATTTATACAGTGTTATCCCAAGTGAGATATCGACTTCTTACGGAGCAGAGGCAGTGAAAGTACAAGCAATCTGTGCAAGGAGTTATGCCTATGGTCAGATACTGGAAAATAAACTGCGCAAATACGGTGCCCACGTAGATGACAGTGTTTCCTATCAGGTTTATAATAAGGCTCCGGAAAACGAAGAAGCAAGAAAACAGGCAGATGCCACAAGAGGTCAGGTTATCATGGCAGGAGATAAGGTTGCGGCTACCTATTTCTTTTCAACAACATGCGGCATGACCTCCAGTGCGAAAGATGTCTGGTATACAAAAAATGAGGTTCCGTATCTGATATCAAAGCCGCAGTTGATACAAGCAGAAAACAAGGCTTCTGCGGAAAACGGGGACCTTACCGATGAAAAAACATTTGCCAGATTTTTATCGGACAAAAAAGAAAGTTATGATTCCCATTCAATCTGGTACCGGTGGAATGTAAAAGTAAAGGCGGCTAGTATGAGGGCTTCTCTTGAGAAAAATATCGGAAGCCGTTATCAAACCAATCCCTCGCATATTCAGGTGAAAACGGGAGATGGTTTTCAATCAAAAAAAATAAGTACGGTTGGGGATATCAAGGAAGTTCTTGTTGTGAAACGCGGTGCGGGGGGCGTAGCTAAGGCAGTGGAAGTCAGGGGTTCTGAAGCAGTGATACGTATCTATACGGAGTACAATATACGCCTTCTTCTGTTTGGTGAAAATACACAGATATCCTGTCATACCGGTGATAAAATCAATGGGCTGACAATGCTGCCAAGCGGGTTCTTTGTTGTTTCTCATAAAAAAGGTGCCTTTCATTTTAAAGGCGGCGGGTTTGGTCATGGAGTGGGGATGAGCCAGAACGGTGCAAAAAAAATGGCGCAGATGGGGAAAAAATATCAGGAGATTCTGGCACACTATTATCCGGGAACTACGCTGGATTATGTTTATTAGGCAGTTACTAGCGGAGGGAGTGGAAAGTGTTCAGTAAGCCGCTCTTTTACAATTCCGTTACTTCATTTATAGGGAGTATGGTATAAAAAGAATAAAAGGACTTGACTTTATATACCGGTAGGTATATAATAAGGATATGAAGAATATAAACAGCAGAGAGTTGCTTTTAAAATGTGCATTGGCATTGTTTTCTGAAAAGGGGTATGAATGTTCGGGCATCAATGAAATTGTTCAGATGGCAGGAGTTACGAAGCCGACACTTTATTATTTTTTTCAAAGCAAGGAGGGAATTTTTAAAGAAATATGCAGGCAGTATTATGAGCGGTTTAATACCATCTTAGCAAAGGAGTCTGAGTACATTCCCAATACGGAAGCATATGAAAATGACGTATATCCGGTCTTATTGCGGATTGTAAATGCTTATTTTTCTTTTGCGGGGGAGAACAGGCAGTTTTATATGATGATTCTTGCACTGACCTTTGCACCGCCTACTGCGCAGACGGCAAATATGATTGAGCCTTATCATCGTACCCAATATCAAATCATCATTCGGTGTTTTGAACATATGTCGGAGGTTCATACGAATTTTAAAGGCAGAGAGCAGCAGTATGCCTATCATTTTGTTGCGATGATTAACGCCAATATTGGTTTTTGGAATCACGGGTATGTAGCCATTGATGGACAAAATGCGGACAATATTGTCCGTCAGTTCATGCATGGAATTTTTTCTTGATCCCGTTATAAATGATTGAGGAAAGAAGTATCATCTGCTGATTATATACATACAGGTATATAAGTAGTATAAAAGATTCGTGTGGAACAAAAAATGTTTCGCACTTTTATGCGCAAAAGACGTGCGCAGGAAGGGAGGATACTATGTGGCAGGACAAAAGTGTTTTTTATCAGATTTATCCGCTGGGTTTTTGCGGAGCACCACTTGAAAATGACGGAAAAGTCGTCGGGAGGATTCAGAAGGTATCGGAATGGGCGGAGTATTTGACGGAGCTTGGAGCAGATGCGGTTTTATTCAATCCGGTTTTTGAATCGGATCGTCACGGATACGATACCAGAGATTATGAGAAGATTGACTGCAGGTTAGGGACGAACAGTGATTTTGCAAAAGTGTGCGGTGTATTACATGAAAAAGGAATACGAATGATACTGGACGGGGTTTTTAATCATGTCGGGCGCGGCTTTCTGCCTTTTCAGGATGTTTTAAAGAACAAAGAGGCATCTGCCTACAAGGATTGGTTTCATATCCAATTTGGGCAGAATGACGGGTATAACGACGGTCTGAGTTATGAGGGCTGGGAAGGACATCAGGAATTAGTCAAATTGAATTTACATAACAGGGAGGTAGTTGACTATTTATTGAAATGTGTCCGCGGCTGGATTGAAGAATTTCAGATTGACGGCTTGCGTCTTGATGTGGCGTATTGTGTTGATAAAGGCTTTTTGAAGGAGCTGCGAAGCTTTTGCGACCGAATCAAGCCGGACTTTTTCTTAATGGGAGAAATGCTGTTCGGGGATTACACACAGATTGTAAATCAAACGATGCTTCACAGTTGTACGAATTATGAGTGTTATAAAGGGATTTTCTCAAGTCTGAACGATATGAACTTATATGAGATATCCTATTCGCTGAATCGTCAGTTCGGTTCGGAAGCATGGACGATTTATAAGGGGCTTCATTTATTTACCTTTGTGGACAATCACGATGTTTCACGTGTTGCAAGTATTCTTACAAATAAAAACCATCTCTCCCTTGCCTATGGATTGTTATTTGGCATACCGGGGATTCCCTGTATTTATTATGGAAGTGAATGGGGGATTGAAGGAAACAAAAAAAATGGTGATGATGAGTTAAGACCGGAAATCAATAAGCCGAATCACAATACGCTTTCGGAATTTATATCAAAACTAATCGTGATCCGTAAGCAGAGCAAAGCATTATGTTACGGCGATTATAAAAATATTGCCGTGGCCAACCGTCAGCTTGTTTTTGAAAGGAGAGCAGAGGATGAAAGTATTTTGGTTGCCGTCAATGCCGATGCTGAATCGGCTGCAGTAAATCTAAATGTTGGAAATGGTATGATGAAAGATCTTTTGACCGGTGATAAAGTACAGATAAACGGACAGTATACCTTACCGCCGTATAGTGTGGCATATTGGGGGAAGGCTTGAATGCAAGGGAAATTTATACGGACATTTTTTATGCAGAGATTTCTTATGCGGATATTTCCTTTTTGCCGGTCTTAAAATTGTTTATCAATGCGCCGATAAATATGATGTTTGTACAGCCGTAAAGCCAGAGCATAAATAAGACGATATTGGCAAAGCTGCCGTACAGAGAAGACGGATTGGAAAAGTAATCAATATAAACCGAATATACATAAGAAAAACCAATCCAAAAGACAGAGGAGGCAAACGCCCCTTTGATTTGGTGCCGCATTTTTAATTTCCTGTTAGGGACAAAAGTAAACAGTATAACGAAAAATACCATGAACATCAGCAATCCTGGGATGGTACGCAGTAAAAACAGATTGGTAAGTATCGAAGGGTAGAAAGAAATGCGATTTTCAATATACAGAAAAATCTGATTGCCGAATACAAGGATAATCATAGACAGAATAATCATAACAGTAAAAACAACCGTATATAAAATAGCGAAAGCCCGAACTTGAAAATAATTTCGGGTTTTCTTTACGTCATAAATTTTTTGGAGTCCTGAGATAATGCCCAAAAACCCTTTGGAACCCGCCCATAAAGTAGAAACGACAGATATTGAAATTACGGTGCCGGAGGATGCGTTAAATAATTCACGAATCCATTGGCTGAAAAAATCACTCAAAGCGGACGGCAAAATGCCTGAAATTTCGTCTATCAGCACTTCTTCCGAAAGCGGGGTCAATTTCATGATAGTTAAAATAAATAATAACATAGGAAAAATGGATACCATAATAAAGAAGGCAACCTGTGCCGAATGTGCAGATATATTGTCGGTGCCGTATTCTTTTGTAAATAAAATGATATTGACGTACAAACGGTGCCATATATTTTTCAGCATTTCATTCTCCGATGGGTATATTATATTCCTTTATTTGGAGTATAATATAATTTAAACAATAAATCAATCTTAATTTATTTCAGAGTGGTTGTTGATACAACTATATTATGATAAGATAAGTAAAATATTAAAAGTGAAAAAGAAAGTGATAACGTGATGAAGAAGAAAGTGACAAAGAAGATATTGCTGGTGCTAACCGGTGGGACTATTTGTTCTTTTACCGGGAGAAGTTCGGGGGAGCAGGGAGAAATACTGATTAACGAATTAAATGTTGAAAAAGCAAAAATAAGTATATTAGAATATTTTAATATAGATGCTCCGGAGTATTCCCGCATGCATTTTGAATGCAGGCAGCCCTTAGATACATTCAGTGAAAACATGACGTTGGAAAAATGGAATCAATTGATTTTCTTTTTTCAGGAGGTGAAATGGGAGGAATATGACGGGGTCATTATCTTGCACGGGACGGACACCCTGGCATTTTCATCTTCCTTATTTTCAATCCTGCTTATCGGTGTGCCGATTCCTGTATTTTTTGTATCAAGCAACCGTCCGGTTGAGCGGAAAGCAGACGGGAAGCCGATGTATGAAAATTCAAACGGTATGGACAATTTTAAAGCGGCAGCAGCATTAATAGATAAACGTATTCTTCCTGAGGTATATGTTATTTACCGCAATCCGACGGATGGAGTGATGTATCTGCACAGAGGCGCACATTTGAAACAATGTGCGAATTACAGTGATGATTTTTACAGCAGTACCATGCGGAATGCGGAGGATATTGCCGCCAATCAGCACAAGAACTGTCCGATGCCATACCATATGCTGATTTATCGGCTGCGGGAATTAAAAAATCGTATTTTGTATTTGCAGCCCTATGTGGGTATGTCATATAAAAACTTGCCTCTTGAAAAATATGCCGCCGTCTACCACGGTACCTATCATGCCGGAACAGTTTGTACGGAGAGAACGAATCGGGAGCAGTCCTACTCGGAGGATTCGATTTTATATTTACTGGATCAATGCAATGATTTAAAAATCAGTGTGTGGTGTTCGCCGTGTATGGATTTGAAAAAGGATGTCAATGTATATTCATCGGTTCCTATCATGATACGGCATGATATTAAGGAAAAAGAAGATAAAGGTGTGAAACCGCTGTACGGCATGACGAATGAATGTGTTTATGCAAAACTGTTGGTTGCCTATAATTTAGAAATGGAAGAAAGCGAGCGGGAGGATTTTATTAAGGAATGGGGAAAATATGATATGTAAAAAAATCAAAGCCGATACCGCCTTTCTTAATTATGAAAGGCGGTATCGACCTGACTTACCAAAGAAGATATGTGACTGGTTTTAAATTTATTTTATCTTGATTTTTTTCTTAACCGTGATTTTACCGATACGAACGGTAACAGTATAGGTTCCCTTTTTCTTGGCTGTCATCAGCCCCGCTTTATCGACATACAGGCTGTTTGCATTGGAAGACTTAAAGGTTATTTTCTGTCCTGTCGCCTTAGCAGGGGTAAGTTTTACCGTTAATCGCTTTAATTGGTTTATCCGCAGACTTTTGGGTGCGTTGACTGCCGCTTTTTTTAGTTTCACTGCTTTTGCGGACACTTTTATGGTTACTTTCAGTTTTTTCCCGTTTTGTGCCGCGGCAGTGACAGAAGCCTTTCCTTTTTTGGTTTTCTTAGGTATCGTTATTTTTCCGGATTGTGATACTTTTGCAATTTTAGCATTTGAGCTTTTCCATGCCAATTTAGCTTTCACTTCTTTATTGCCGCTATAAATTACATAAGGTATTGTCAGTGACTTTCCCGATTGAATAGAAATGGTTTTCAAAGGTGTATCAATTTTTGTGATGTTATTATTTGATGCCTTTGTATTCCCCTTTGGCGGCTGTCCCGGAGCAGAGGCAGAATAAGGGGTGACGGATANNCCGGACACGGATGTTTTTGTACCGTCTGTACCGTTCTTCGGGGAAGTACCGCCTTTTGGCGGCTGCTCCGGCTCAGAGGCGGTATAGGGGGTGATGGATACATATTTTTTTGTGGCTTTCCCCACGTCGGCGGTTGACAGCGTCAGCGATGCTACGGTTTTTGCACTTGCCGCAGTATCCCCTTCTTTGAGCGACGCCTTGCCAATGATATTATATGTACCGGCGGCGAAAGCATAATTCGCATTAGTTCCCCCGGCAACAGAGGAGGTTACTTTTGCACCGTTTGAAACATTAATATTTACTGTTTCCGCCCCGATACCATAAGTCCAGCTTGACGCGGCTGCGGTAACGTTGATTGTACCGCTCCGGATATCCAAAACCTTTCCGCTGAAAATCCCATAGGTAGTGCCGGTAGTTCCTGTATGCGATACATTTAAGATGCCGTTTCCTGAAATGGATATGGAATTGTCGAGCCGATCCTCAAAGAAAGACCCGAAAGGGTCTGTTTCAATAACCGACATGCCGCTGCTTGCGGTTACCGTATTATTTCCTGAAATGACGATGTTCAAATCCATTTCATTTGCCTTAATAGCGCCGCCGTTATATCCGTTTAGTGTTAATGTATTGGCAGACAGGTTGTATACGGCTCCGGTTACAGTATTTCCGGTAATTTCTCCGTTTTCCACAAGTGATATATTGTTTACTGTCAGACTGGCATCAGGAGATAATGTTGTTTCAGACAGCACATTCGCCGGCTTAAACGACGTGATGCCGCACAGGCACAATACACATAGAAATAATTTGAGTTTCATTTAAAATCCTCCGCTTTCATTTAAAATTTTGTTTCTTAACTTATATTTTACGGTTATTTGCATCTGTATGGGAGGGTAGGTTTTTGCACAAAAGGGTGGGTTTTATATATTTTGCCCATTACGGTTATTGTGAGTTATAGTTATTTAACCAGGATGGAATTTGACATCTTTCCTTTACCGGTAATTTTTTCTTCAGATTGCGTATGTGAAACTTGACGGTTTCTACGGATATGAAAAGTTCGGCGGCAATTTCAGGATTGGTTTTTCCTTCGCTTAGGATTCTGAGTATCTGTGTTTCCCGTTTGGTTAAAGCATAGTCTGCCGTAATTTTTTCTAAAACGGTTTCCGCAGTATGCGCGGCAGTGCCGCCAATCTTATTTTGAATCTGTTTTAGGTGAATTCGCATTTTTGAAGCGGGAAGGTGAAGCCGCCGGGCAATTTCACTGTGTGTATATCCTTCGGTAAGCAATAAAGAAATTTCTCTTTCGAGAGAATCGAATCCGGCTTGCAGAAGGATTTCATTTGCCGGTTCCGGAATCACTTGTTCCCTGTTTTTTGATAATGCGGATTCTGATTGAAGACGTCTGAATAATGCGGAAACAATATTTTTTTCATTTTGACGATCGAATGCGAGCATGGCGGTGACTAGAAGAAGGATTGTCAGAACCGCCATAGAAACCATATGACTGATGCCAAAGTTCCCGTGCAGAAACGATGCGGGAAGCCAGTTGTCCGCAGTCCATAAAAATGACGCCGTAAGAATATCAATTGCCAGACCAAGTGAAGACATAAGTACCGGCTTTTTGGTTTCAGAAAAAAGAAAATGGAAAAGCCAACCACAAAGAAATCCGCATAGGCTCCGCCGATACCGTCTGCTATCGTG
>DBDL01000154.1:0-2881 GCA_002293545.1 Lachnoclostridium sp. UBA933
TATTCAGGGCTTCTGCTACCTTACTATGATATACTTTAGTTGTGTCAAAAGTGTTAAGTAATTCGGTATTTACAATATTTACTACTTTTGTACTGATTTCCATTTCCAAAATATCTTCTTCCGTATATTCCGTTATTGAATATATTCCCTCGCGGGACTGCAATACAACCGGCATGATAAAATCAAAAAAAGATTTTGCACGGATTCTTTCTATATAGGTAAATCCTGCCGTTTCCCATTTGCTTTTCTTTTTCTCCCAACTACTGTCCGAGCCGGTAAAAATAATCTTTTCTTTCGCTCTGGTCATTGCGACATACAAGATGCGCAATTCCTCCCCCAGATTCTCCAGATTATTGAATTTCGCAATGAAATTGCGTGTCAGCGTCGGCATACGGGTACGGGCTTCATTGTCTACCGCCTCCGTACCGATTCCAAATTCGGAATGCAGATACAGCCATTGGTTTTTACTGCCGCCTAAGCTTTTCCCCATGCCCGCCAAAATACAAACCGGATATTCCAGTCCTTTGCCGGCATGTATTGTCATAATCCGGACGGCGTTGTCATTTTCACCGGTTATCAGTGCTTCTCCCTCATCCGCTTCACTCATTTTTATTTGCTCCAAATAACGGATAAACTGAAATAATCCCCGGTAAACCGTTCCGTCAAAGTCAATTGCTTTTTGCATCAGCATATCGAGATTGGCTCCCCGCCCTGCCGAACCGGGCATCGTCAGAACAATCTCGTAAATACTTGTCCTTTCATATATCTCTTTTATTATATGCGAGCCTTTGGCATATGGCAACTTTTTTCTTAATTCCTCGGTGATACACAGGAAGTTATGTATTTTGCCTCCCAGCTTATCTTCCCGGTCATACTCGGTTAAATAATCATAAAAATCCTTATTCCTATTCTTCCCTTTTATAAACACAAGTTCTTCATCCGTAAAGGAAAACATCCTTGAACGCAGCAAAGCGACAAGAGGGATGTCCTGTCTTGGATTGTCCAAAACACGAAGCATATTTACAACCATCGAAATTTCTTTTGTATTATAAAACCCTTCGCTCCTCTTGGCGACGGTAGGAATTCCCTCCGCATTCAAAACATGCTCAAGCACCGGGAGTATTTTTTTTACACTCCGCATCAGGATTACGATATCCCGGTAAACCGCCCTCCGGTACCTGCCATCTTCCCATATATACAATCCCGTTTCTTTATTTGTTAATTTCTTTATCTTGTCCGCAATTATTTTTGCCTCATATTCAAAATCACTGTCTTTCCCATTGACGGCTAATATTTCTGCCGAAGCGGATACCGGGAAATCACATACCGGGAAATCCGCTCCGGGATAAAGCATTGCATCTTCCCGATAATCAATTCCCCCCATATCCCTCTGCATGATGTTCCCAAAAATATCATTGACGCTTCTAACGACAATTTCCCTGCTGCGGAAATTTTTATGTAAATCCACCCTGCGATATTTTCCGTCCGTATGAGAATACTGTTCCATTTTGGAAGTAAACAGCTCCGGTCTTGCCTCTCTGAACCGGTAAATGCTTTGTTTCACATCTCCGACCATAAATATATTGGGTTGATTGATTTGTTCGCCGGAAACCGCTTTCAAAAGGATTTCTTGTATCAGATTGCTGTCCTGATATTCATCAATCATAATTTCCTTGTACTGCTCCGCCAATTCGGCGGCGGCATCTGTCTGAGTCCATTCTCCGGTTTCTTCATCTTCTTTCACTAATATTTCCAATGCAAGCTGTTCTAAGTCATGATAATCCACCAACGATTTTTCTCTCTTTTTCGCCGTAAACGATGAAAGAAAAATTTTTGCCAGCCGGATCAGCTCCCGCAGATTCCCGCTCATTTGTTTACTTTGTTTCCATTGGATGTCCGGCGGAGCAAAGTAAAAATCCGATTTCAGCTCCTGAAGCAGTTTTTTTAAATCATTTCTTTTATTTTTTACCTGCTCTCTTTTTTCCGGCAGGCAGACTTCAGAGGCTTTCGGCGATAATTTCCCGAAAGACATGGCGGAAAATGCTTTATAAAAATCAGCGAGTGACGTACTGTTTCCCATATTTTCAAGCATTTCAATATCCGCTTCTATCCGGTCCGTATACATGTCCGGTCCGTCCGGTTCCCCGCATAGGTCCCGTAAGGCAATAAATTGATTCCGGATATCTTCCAATAGATATGATGTAAAACGAATGGTTTCTTGAATTCCTTTTGTCTGCTCCCACTCGGCAAGGGAATCTGCCGAAAGCATTTCTTCACAATAATCAAGCCATTTTTCAGGCCGGGGTTCACTCATTGCTTTTTGGTATATGGTTAAGATATAGTTTTCCAGTTCTTTGTCGTCCCGGTCAAATTTATAACAGTCCAGCAACTCCATAAAGGACTCCGGCGGATCATTGTATTCTTCTTCCAAAATTTCCGTCAACACATCCCTTTGCAGTAATTCGGCTTCGTTTCCCTGGGTCAGCCGGTACGCGGGGTCAAGTCCGATCCGGTGAAAATAATTGCGCAGGATATTTCCGCAAAAACTGTGTATGGTTGAAATCTGCGCATGATGAAGCAGAGAAACCTGCTTTGCTAAATGCTCGTTTCCCGGAGCCTCTGCCAGTGCCCTGTCAATCGCTTCCCCGATTCGCTCTTTCATTTGTGCGGCTGCCGCTTTTGTAAATGTCACAATGACAAATTCATCCACATCTACGGGATGATCGGGGTCTAAAATCCGGGATAGAATACGCTCGGTTAAAACCGCCGTTTTTCCCGATCCCGCCGCCGCCGATACCAAAATACTGCAATTACGCAACCCGATTACTGTCTGCTGTTCCTCTGTCCACTTCATTTTATCCCCATTCTTGCGCACGTACTT
>DBDL01000154.1:2903-9388 GCA_002293545.1 Lachnoclostridium sp. UBA933
TTTGTTTCACACTATCCCTCTTTTTCCGGCTCTTTCATCTCCTGCACCGGTTTTTCCATAATTTCTTCCGGCTCTTTCATCTCCTGCGTCAGTTTTTCCATGATTTCCTCCGCGCTTAACAACTCCGGTTCCTGATACCGATACTCCGGCTGTTTCGGATCAAAGCCGCAAATATCCGCATATCCGCAATATCCGCAATAGGTATTTCCCTTTATTTTCATCGGGGTGATTTCTTTGCTCCCCCGGAAGATTTGATCTCCGAACTCTTTCATTTTATTTCTGGTATGCGAAATGATTTTATAAATATCTTCTTCACTTCCCATCCCCTTTTTTCCCGAACTGTAACAGTTCCCTGTCGACAGCAATACCTCTTCGTCGTTATTAATAAATCCGTTTAAGGATAATTCTTTCCCGATTTTTGCATCAATTTCTTCTTTTGATACCGTCGGTTCCGCTAAAATAACAGGGTCGGAAATCCGGTAGTAAAACATCCCTGCCGGCACGGTTTTTTTCCCGCTCTTTCTTTCGATACCCAGTGCTGCTTCTAAATATAGAACTAACTGCATTTGCAATCCGTGATACATGGAGGTGATTTCAAATTCCTTTTTCCCCGTTTTATAATCAATGACACGTACAAATATTTTATCTTCTTTTTCATATGTATCAATCCGGTCGATTCTTCCGGCTAAGTCCATTCTCTTATCGTCCGCTAGGGAAAGGTATCCCGTATTTTCCGAACCGAGTCTGGAAAAACTGATTTCATATGATGTTTGTTCAAATTTTCCGTCCCTCATTTGTGAAGCAATCGTCTGAATCGTCCGCTTCATGATCCGGTGAATCCGTTTGACGATGTATCTGGTTCTCTCCGACTGCATAAACATGGAATCCTTGTAATGCTCCGCCGCCTGATTTACGCATTGCTCCGCAAGGGTTTCCATCTCCTTGTCGCTCAAATCCCTCCACTTCTTTTTGTTACGGTTCAGGTTTTCTGAAAAGCTCTCCAGTGCATCATGAAAGAGATTTCCGAAATCCGGCTTTCCGATACGGTACTCTCTCCGTTCTTCCAGTTCCAGTCCATAACCGATAAAATGTGAAAACGGACACTGACCAAACCGTTCCAGCCTTGAAATATTTCCCAATAATACCTCCCCGTATAATAAGTCCGCCGCCTTTCGGGAAAGCTTGGTATGATTTTCGGCAGGCAGTAACCCCGGCAAATAGATATCTGCCATTTTCTCCGGTTCCCGTTCCTTATAATACCGAAAAAGCTCCCGCCAGATGTCCGGACGGTTATCATAATCCTTTTCCGCCAGCCCGGTAAGCATATATCGCTTCCCTCTGTCTGTTCCGAGTATCTCCTGTATATCCATGCCGCTTTCATCATAAGCGGCTGTCTGAATCTCCGGAAACATCCTCCGTATCTTGCGCAGCAGATACGAGGGTCTTGACGCTTTGCCCTCCGGGTCCATACGAAAATAAGAAAGGTACAGCTTTTGGGATGCTTTGGTCAAATTCAAATACATATAAAACTGTGAAATAAAAATCTGCTCTCGTGCCGTCGGCGCCAATGTTATATTTTTCTCCCGGAATATGTGCCGTTCTCTCTGTGATAAGATGCCGGGAGCCTGTTCTCCTTTCGGTATCAGCCCGTCGTTTACCCCCATCAAAAAAAGTGCCTTGATATCCTTTAACCTTGTCCTCTCGATATCTCCGATTATGATCTGATCAATGGCAGGCGGGATAAATCCGATCAGCCCTTCTGAAATCCCCGCTCCTAAAAGCTTTGGAAATTCTTCGGCTGAAATAAGCTCTTCCCCTAACAGTTCTGTCATTTCATCAAATAACTCCATCATCACTTGGTAGACACTGTGATACTCTTTCGCAAGCAATGTCTGACCTTCGTTTTCAAATTGTCTTTCTTTTTGTTTTAATTTATGATATATTTCTTCTTTTACGATATAATCATACAGAATCCTGACATAATCCCCGATAGTCTTTTTCCCTCCGCGAAAACGCTTCTTTACTTCCCGTACCGACGAAATAAATTTTTCACGGCTTCTGTTGATTTGTTCCATATCCGCTTTCTTACGTTTCCGATAAGGTGTCTTCCACTCTTTTTGATAGGATTTCCATCCCCGTATCCCAAACGCAAGGACATAGTTTTCCATGGAGTCCGTTTCTTCTGCCGTCAAGGGTGAAAGACCGCCGCGCAGGAAACGCATTGTGCTTTCATAATCAAAGTTTTTACGAAGCATTTCTAAAAGTGACAGGATAAATTCCGAAAAGATATTGGCTCCGATGTTTCTTTTATGGTCAATAAAATACCGGATTCCCATATGCGACAGCTCCGACGTCAGGTAATCCTCATAAAGTGGAATATCTCCTGTAATTACCGCGATATCCCCGTAACGATAATGCTCCTCCGAAACGAGCCGGTAAATCTCCCCGGCAACATAGACTACTTCTTTTCTCAAATTTTTTGCTTCACAAATGTGAATTTCATCCTGTTCTTTCCGAAACGATTGATAGGTATATGAAAATATATTTTTTTCTAAGAACTGCAANNTAGATCTAAGAACTGCAATGCCCCGCCCCCGATAAACCGGCGGGAATTTTTTTCTTTTCCTTCACCCGTCCATACGGGAGCTGTAACTGTCACCCCCGCTTCCGCCGCCAGTTTTGTCAATTGAATACAGGTTTTCCGGCTTAAATCAAATAAATTTTCCCTGGCTCCGCCGGGTTCGGTCGTCAACGTTACCATAACCTTTTTCCCCGCTCTTAAAAGCTCCCGGATCAATTCCGTCTGACACGGTGTAAACCCCGTAAACCCGTCAAGACAAAAGGTGCTTCCCTGTAAGGATTCAATCTCCGGCAGAGCGGCGCTTAACTGCGGAAGCAATTCTTCGGCAGTGATATAGGCGTTTTCTAATTTCTTCATGAATTCCTTATAGATAAGACGAATATCTTTCAGCTTGTATTCCATCAGGGAGTCCGGTTCCGCAAGGGAAATCATCTGATCCATGATTTCATCATCTACCCGGTAAAGAAGCATCTCACTGATAAATGATTTGATTTCATCGAGNNNCATTTTTTGTTCACTCAGAACTTTCCGGATCATCATGATTTTTCCCATGTCTTCCAGAACAGGCTTTTTCAGTGCCGGGCGTTCTTCAAACACACGGTAAGCAAGGCGGTGAAAGGAAAGGACATCAATATTCATGATACCCTTCCCCCTGCTCGTTTCGACCAGTATCCGCTGTGTTTCCAAGGTGAATTGTTCGGGAACCAGTACATAAAAATGTTCATTCCGGTATTGATCCGCTTCTTTGCATATATCGTGATATAAACGATAAGATTTTCCGCTTCCGGCCGAACCCAAAATAAAATGTAAAGACATGGCATTTTCCTCTTTCCCCCGACATAGAATAGTTATAATCGAAAACACTATTACACCCAGGAGGCTAATATCCAAATGGCAAAAACCAAAATAATTGTGATTCAAATGAAAGAAATCATATATACTGCAATCTTTATCGGTCTTGGTATTTTACTGATACTTCTCTTAGTATTTATGTTTCTTCCATCATCCGACGACGAAGAAACAGAAGCCGGACTATATAAAGCCGGAGTCTACACTTCCGAAATCAAATTGGGGGAGTCTGTTCTGAATCTGGAGGTTGTGATTGACAGCGAGCAGATCAAATCCCTTTCGTTCGTTAATCTGGAGGACTCCGTTACAACGATGTATCCGCTTGTCAAGCCTTCCCTGGAGAACTTGGAAAACCAACTTGTTTCCGGTATTGACACACAGGATATTACGTTGAATGAAAAGGGTAAATATACCCAGACGCTTCTTTTGGAAGCCATTGAAGATATACTGACAATGGCACAGGCATAAATTCCTATTGGTTCAAATAATCGGTGTCGCTCGGCAAATACAGTCCCCCTCTGGGTGACAGCGATACGGAGCCGACACAGGGTCCGTCCGGCATACAGGACCGTTTAAACTGTTGTGAAAAAAAACGGCGGTTAAACGTATCCAGCCATTTTGCAATTGTTTTTTCATCATGCTGTCCTGCAAACGATGGGATTGCCATACGTAATATTTTGGCAGGGCAGCATCCAAAGCGTACCGTATAATAGAGGAAAAAATCATGAAGCTCATAAGGTCCGATGATTTCCTCTGTTTTTTGTGAGATTTCCCCCTCATTTGATGGAAGAAGCTCCGGACTGATCGGTGTATCCGAAATATCATATAAAACCGCTTTCTTTTGATCTGTGCAATACGTATCGGCATAATGCCGAATCAAATAATATACAAGCGTTTTCGGCACAGAACTGTTTACACCGTACATGGACATGTGATCCCCATTATAAGTCGCCCAGCCGAGAGCCAGCTCCGACATATCTCCCGTACCGACTGCCAGCCCGTTTTCCTTGTTCGCGGTATCCATCAATATCTGGGTTCGTTCTCTCGCCTGACTGTTTTCATAGGTGCTGTCTTTTTTATTGATATCATGACCGATATCTTGAAAATGAAGCGTGACGGATTGATGAATCGGGATTTCCCGTAAGGTCACACCGAATTCTTTTGCTAAGGCAACCGTATTTTGGTATGTCCGGTCGGATGTCCCAAAACAAGGCATCGTAATACATATTATATTTTTGGAAGGAATCGTTAATGCTTCAAAGGTCCGCACGGTTACTAAAAGTGCCAGTGTGGAATCCAGACCTCCGGACAGCCCGATCACCGCTTTTTGACTTCCGGTATGAAGGAATCGTTTTTTCAGTCCTGCCGTCTGAATCGCTAGAACCTCCTCGCACCGTTCTTCCCGCGCTTGTGCCGCTTCCGGTACAAACGGCATTTTCGCAAATACTCTTGTTAATCTGGTTTCCGGTAATTTATTTAATTGAAAATGCCTTACGGCATAATCTTTTTGGTTCCTGTCCGCCAGGCACGCCGGGTTACGCCGCCGTTCGCTGATAATCCGGTCAAGATCAATTTCCGTATGTATGGCTTCATTGCAAAATCTTTTTGATTCCGCCAGTATCACGCCATTCTCCGCTATCACATTATGCCCTGCAAATACATAATCGGTCGTTGATTCCCCTTCTCCCGCATTGGCATAGAGATACGCACAATGAACTGTTCCGGAATGACTTCTGATGCGTTCCAAACGTTTTGATTTCTTTCCGATTATCTCACTGCCTGCCGAAAGATTGCAGATAATGTTTGCTCCCTGTCCGGTATGATAAACACTCGGAGGCACCGCCATATTCAGGTCACTGCCAATCTCTGCGGAAAAGCAAAAACGGCTGTCCCCCGCACAGGCAAACACTTGGTTTTTCCAGATGGACACCGGCTCCGGCTGGAATGAAACCCTGCACCACATTTCATCCTCTCCGGCAGGAGAAAAGTACCGGCTCTCGTTATGCTCCGGTCCGGACGGAATATTTGTTTTCGGAACGAAACCAATCACGCTCCCGCGGCAAAGAACGGCGGCAGTATTATATAAGGTATTGTTATGCTGTAACGGCAGTCCTGCTATAATAATCGAATCCGCCGTTTTGGTTTCTTCCGCGATATATTCCAATGCCCGAAGTGCCTCTTTCAGAAGCGATTCGTGAAAGAACAAATCTCCGCATGTATATCCGGTAATACACAGCTCCGGAAAAACAATACACTTTGCTTCTGTGTTTTCTTTGATACAGGATACTATTTGTTTTGCATTCATTTCACAGTCTGCTGTGCGGATATCCGGTGTAACGGTGCAGACCTTTAAAAATCCATCTTTCATGATTTCTCCATTCTGTTTCCCATAAATAATGCGAAACAGGACAGCTTACGCTGCCCTGCTATCATTTGTAAAATCCCCAAAATGCCGTTTCTTGATTTTTGACTCCTAGCTATTGCTAGGTGGGCAACCGCATGTACATTTCAGCCTTCCGTTGAAATGATACCATTGATACACACTAAAGTGCAGTGACGGCCTGACATCAATGTACAGATATTAGAATCCCGTTAAAAGTAATGTAGGTTCAAAAATTCAAGATTATCGTACATTCCAGGTTTTTTGCTTAGCTTTATTATACACAATATTTGCGAATTTATCAAGGGGTTTCTAAGAAATAATTTTATCATAAATTTCAAGGGTAAACTCCCGTGCAGAATATCTGTCCGCTTTCGGTTTTCACCCCCGCCCCGTGCTGCCGAAGCCTCCTTCTCCGCGGCTCGTTTCTTCTAAGCTCTCCGCCTCCTCATACACCGCAGAAATATATGGTGCGATCACCATTTGGGCGACGCGTTCCTCATTTTCCACTTCAATCGGTTCACTGCCGTGATTGTAAAGTGCCACGATTATTTCCCCGCGGTAATCCGAATCAATCACGCCAACCTTATTTGCCGGCGCCAGCCCTTTCTTACATGCCAGTCCGCTTCTTGCATAAATAAATCCTGCAAGACCTGCCGGAATTTCCATTGTCAG
>DBDL01000154.1:9408-11565 GCA_002293545.1 Lachnoclostridium sp. UBA933
ATACAGGCGTATAAATCCGCACCTGCCGCAAATTCCGTGCCATAAGACGGTTTTTTTGCATTTTGCTTTAATCTTGTAAATCTGACTTTTTCCTGCTGCATATGATTCTCCGTTCTTGTACAATATCGTTATGGTTTGTGTAATAATAAGCCCAATCTGTGAAATGCTTATTTTACCTTTGCTCCCACAGGACAATGTTACCGCTCTCTAAGGATTCCCGTACTTTGATAATTCTTTGATTGGAAGACCCGCGGAAAGTGAGCTGTAAATTTTTCTTTGCTTCCATAAATTTACCGTCTACTAAGATATCAATATAAGAAATCATTTCTTTTACCGCTTCGTCTTCCCGGCACATATTTTCCATAATGTCCTTGTCAAATAAATAACCGGTAAAGCACCAGACATCCTTCTCCGGAAATTCTTTTTTCACACGCCTTAATAAAGAGATTATTTCCCCTCTGTTTTGGGGTTCAAAGGGTTCCCCTCCTAACAAGGACAACCCTTTTACATAATCCGGCTTTAAATATTCTATGATTTGATTGGCTTGGGTTTCGGTAAACGGTTCCCCGTAATCAAAGCTCCATGTTTCCTGGTTGAAACACCCCTTGCAATGATGGCTGCAGCCGCTGACAAAGAGAGATACCCGTATGCCGGCTCCGTTTGCTATATCATATTGTTTAATATCCGCATAGTTCATTCTTCTTTATACCTCTTTGTGTGTAACCGCGCCGGCATTAAATATGCAGAACCCGGGAACCAATCTCTTTTGTTTTCCCGACATTCCAGAAATTTTCACCGAGATAACCGCAGGTTCTTCTTGTTACATTCATCTTAGCCTGGTCGGAATTTCCGCAATTCGGACATTCCCAATGCAGTTTTTCCTCTATACCGTCATCCAGTCCTTTGATTTCGATTTCCCCGTCAAAACCGCATTCATGACAATAATCCGATTTGGTATTGAATTCGGCATACTGGATGTTGTTGTAAATGTATTTCACAAGCTCTTCTAAAGCTTCCAGATTATGACGCATATTCGGGATTTCCACATAAGAAATCGCTCCCCCGGAGGAAGTGATCTGGAATTGGCTTTCAAAGGTGAATTTAGAAAAGGCATCAATCTTCTCCCTGACATCCACATGATAAGAATTTGTATAGTAACCCTTATCGGTAATATCCTTGATCAGTCCAAAGCGGTTTTTATCAATTTCCGCAAACCGGTAGCACAGGGATTCTGCCGGCGTACCGTAAAGACCAAAAGCAATATCGGTTTCTTCTTTCCATGTATCGGTCGCACGGCGCAAACGGTTCATTAACCGCTTTGCAAACTCACTGCCTGCCTCCGACGTCTGCGATTCCCCGGTCATAATTCTGGTTACTTCATAAAGACCGATATATCCAAGTGATATCGTGGAATACCCTCCGTGCAAAAGCTTGTCGATTTTTTCGCCTTTTTCAAGCCTTGCGATTGCACCGTACTGCCAATGTATCGGGCTGACATCCGAGGTGATATTTTCTAATGCATGGTGTCTGATCATCAATGCCTCGAAGCATAAAGCGAGCCGTTCCTCCAGAATCTGCCAGAACTTTTCCATGTCATTCTCCGCCAGAATGCCAATCTGCGGAAGGTTTAAGCTAACCACGCCTTGATTGAAACGACCTTCAAATTGATATTCTCCCTTTTCATTCTGCCACGGAGTCAGGAAACTCCGGCAACCCATTGGACTAAAGATATTGCCTTTATAATGCTCTCTCATCTTTTTTGCGGATATATAATCCGGATATAATCTTTTTGCAGAGCATTTTACCGCTAAACGCGTTATATCATCGTATTCGCCGCCGTTTAAACAGTTGTGCTCATCCAGGACATAAATCAATTTAGGAAATGCCGGCGTAACAAAAACGCCCTTTTCATTTTTGATGCCTTCCAATCTCTGACGCAATATTTCTTCTACAATTAAGGCATTCTCTTTTATATATTCATCATTTTTATCCAAATTTAAAAATAAGGTCACAAACGGAGATTGTCCGTTCGTTGTCATTAAAGTATTAATCTGGTATTGGATGGTTTGAACACCGGATTTCAATTCATCCTGAACACGGTCTTTCACAATCTGTTCGATCATTTCGGCATCCATTTTATCCGCATACTTTTCCATA
>DBDL01000172.1:0-1473 GCA_002293545.1 Lachnoclostridium sp. UBA933
TAATTCATTCTGAATATAAAATGTTTTGCCACAGCCCCAAGGACCACTTAATAACAAGGCATAATCACTGTTTTTACTATCTAAATAAGATTGAATGATTTGATTTATTTCTTTATTCATTTTTTATCCCTACTTATTTCTTTACACAAATCCCTCAACAACCCCACCGCGCTTTCTTCGCTGGGGTCGTTCGTACCTAACTCGCCGCGAAAGGCGCGGGCTAGGATGGCTTTTTTCATTAGATCGATTTTTTCTATTACATTGCATAGCTCTTTGGCTCGTTGTTCTTTTTCAAAGAAACTGTCGAGAATGCGGACGATTTCTTTTTGTTCGGGGAGAGACGGGAAAGGTATTTGTAAAGAACGAATATTCTGTAACGATAGCTTTCCAAGCGTGGCTGATGCAATCTTCTCTTTAATTTGAGACTGAACAATTTCTGCACCCATACAAAGTCCTAAATAGTGAGAGTTGCAAGTTAATCCTGTTATTTTAGCAGCATTTTCCGTTAGGTTTGCGCCATCANNTTCTGGAATAATACCAACATCACCAATACAGGCACCAACTATGGTTATATAAACGTCTCCAGTCTGGACTGTATAATTCTTTATGATTTTATGAATTTCTGGCGTTAAAAATTGAATCTTATCTAGGATTACAGTTCCCTGTTTCAAATCTCCTGCCTTTATATATGGTAATCCAGTATTATGATCAACAAGCGATTTACCTTTAGGAAGTCTTTTGCCGCCTTTTACTTGACCTACGTTCTCAATAGTTTTCTCTTCCCAACTGTCCATCACCACGCCGTTTTCTTTGCGCCATTTTGCGGTCAGTTCGCCTGTAAAGGCTTTATGCAGAATTGCTGCTTTGCGGGTTTCAAAGCTGTCGAGGGCGTTTTGTACCAGCTCTTTGGCGCGGTCGAGTTTTTCAAAGAGGCTTTCTATGCGTTCGACTATGCGGTGCNNCGGGGAGCGGCGGGAGGGGGATAAATATTTGTTTTAGTAGATTGACACTGACTCCTCCGATAAGACCATGATGTTCATCTGAAAACGCAGATAAAAATTGATTCGTTTGCAAAAAAAAGTATGTATATTTAGGATTTATCTTATTACATACAAAAGCACATAGTTTATTTCCAAAACATACCTGTTTATTTGTAAAGCCAAGTTTTCTACCTGCGCTTCCACCTTCAATACATAAAAGTGAAGTATTTTCTGGCGCGATTCTGAAATTGGTATAATCGGAAATTTTTACACCATTATCATAATCAATAACATTATCAAAACCTACATCTTTTGTTGCAATATAATTCAGACCTTCGGTATTTCCAAGGTATTTTTCTGCCTTTACTCGTTCATTAATACTGTTTCCTGTGTAAAGAATTGATACTATCCCTAGTCTCGTCCACACCCAATTCCCCGGCACTAGATACGGTTGCTCGCTTTCCGGTATTAGCATGTTTTCAAGTGTTTGCGG
>DBDL01000172.1:1495-6177 GCA_002293545.1 Lachnoclostridium sp. UBA933
TTGAGTTCCTTTACCACACTCATTAGTAAATCGACTGCTTCTTCAAGCTGTGCCGCTGCTTCTTCGCCGCTTTCTGCTGGGTCTTGCAGGTCGTTGTAGTCTAAAACGCTGTCATCACGGATTAAGCCAAGGTCGAGGCTGTCGCCCTTAGCGGCAATCTGTTCACGACTGAAACAGCTCCATCGTCCTTCCGCATTGGGTGTGCGTTTCTTTTCGTTGTAGGCTTCTACAAAAGCGTCGAAGTGTTCGGCTTTGAGCGGAGAGGTTTTTCCAAAGCTCTGCATATTTGTACGCAGGTCGTAGAACCATACTTCTTTTGTGTTGCCTTTTTCGGTTTTTCCGCGAGTGAAAAATAACACATTCGTCTTAACACCTTGGGCGTAAAAAATGCCGGTAGGCAAACGTAAAACGGTGTGCAGATTACATTTATCCATGAGGTCGGCACGGATTTTCGCTCCGTCACCATCGGCAAACAATACATTATCAGGAAGAACAACAGCGGCACGAGCTTTGCCGTCATGTTTGAGACTGCGGTAAATGTGCTGTAAGAAGTTAAGCTGTTTGTTACTGGTTTGATATACAAGGTCATCACGGGTGGCACGTTCACCGCCTTTCTTTGTGCCGAAGGGCGGATTTGTAAGCACTACATCAAAACCGTCTAACTGTTTTCCTTGATTTGATAAAGTATCGGCAAGGAGGATTTTACCTTCGATGTCGTGCAGCATGGCGTTCATCAAGGCTAAGCGGTGGGTATCATGTACAAGCTCACAGCCAGTGAAAGCCTGTTTTTTCTGGAACTCTTGTTGTTTTAATGTTAAGTCGGCCAAGCCGTCAGTGTGTGCTTTTACATATTGGTCGGCGGCAATCATAAAGCCGAATGTGCCGCAGGCAGGGTCATTGCATTTTTCACCTGCTTGGGGCGCAATGAGCTTAACCATTATGTCGATTAAAACGCGAGGCGTGAAATACTGCCCCGCGCCGGATTTTTTTTCATTGGCGTTCTTTTCGAGTAAGCCTTCATACAAGTTGCCGAGTCCTTCCTCTTTTGCGGAATACCAATCAAGCGCATCGATGCTGGTAATGATTTTTTCGAGGTTCTTGGGTTCATCGATATTTGAACGCGCGCCGGAGTATATTTCTCTGATTCGTCCGGTACAGTTTTCGCCAAGATGATTTAGCAGCTCATTATAAAAATGTTTGAGTTCTATTCCTTGCTTCTTAACGAGTATATCCCAACGGTATTCAGACGGGATTTGTCCGTCGGTATTGGTTTCTTTGGTCATTTTCAAAAAGAGAATATAGGTAAGCTCTGTAACATACTGATGATACGTTATGCCGTCATCACGAAGCACATTACAGAGATTCCAGAGCTTTGAAACAATTTCTTGATTGGTCACGCGGTTTTTCCTCCGTCATCGTAAAGATAAGTATTCAGTTCCTGTAAATAATCACAGAGCTTGCCGGAGAATTTTTTATTTATCTGGGCATAACCGCCGCTTGTTTTATAGAGTCCCATGTCAAAAACGCTCATATCAATTACGCTTTCTTGCAAGAGTGTTTTTTCAAACTTGGACAGCCAATCTTGCTCCATTTTATTGAAACTATGATTTTTGCGTAATTTATTCATAGCGGTTTTTATGCGTTCTTCATGGCTCATGAGAACCGAACCGAGGGCGGTACGGCGTATATAGCTGATGATGTCTGCGGCAATGTCTACGTTTTTGCTTTCACGCCATGCGGTATTAAGCTGCTGCTCAGTGAAGTTATGGCGGTCGAGTTCCAGCTTGAGACTTTTGAGGCTTTCTCTTGTCAGTTCACGAGGGCGATTACAGATTACATTGAGGGCGGCAATAGTGTTTATATTTGTTTTGATGAAGTTCTGGAATTCTTCCAGATAATCCTCTGGAGACAAACCGTCTCCGTAACCTCTTGTATGGCTAACGAGTTCATCTTTTTTGTCGGAAATTAACATTTGACGATTTGGAGGTAAGCCGCCTTCGTTGAGGATTTCAAAAAGATGAGCATTTCTTACTATATATTCTTTTGCTTCTGGAATAGTCATATCGGAAATAGTCTCAACAAATTGTGTGGGATTCAGTCCTTGAGATAAATATACAAAATGGGTGAGCGCTTCATCGCTTAATCCCCGCTTTTTTCGTTGGATTTTGGCGATGATTAAATCTATTTGGTTTTTGAGCTGCTGTTCGGTATCGAGTATTTGTAATCCATCGATGAGGTCATCGAAAGAAACGGATTCCGTTTGTACGATGGGTTTCATCGTGTTTACAGGTTCGAGTGATTCATATACGCCTACCGGGTCATATATCTCGAAATGCGTTTTTCCTATGGCGGAGCATAGGCGTGTAGCTCGGCCAAGCATTTGTTCAAAAAGAATACGGGATTTTATACGGCGTATGAATACCAATTTGGTGATTTCTGGAACATCAATGCCGGTTGTGAGTAGGTCTACCGTAACGGCAATGTTTGGAAAGGTTTCGTTTTTGAAACGCTTAACGGTTTCTAAGACTTTCTTAGGATTACCGCCGCCAATGCTGCCGGTAATTTTCATGATTGCTTCGCTTGGAACGCCCATAGGTTCATATACTTCTTTAAGGATTTTTACGATTAAGTCGGCGTGTTGGTCATCAACGGCGTATATCAGCGTTTTGCCTTCGCCTTCCGGGTTGAGGTCATGAGATATTTCTGTAAGGATTGTGCGGTTAAAATTCTCTGTGATTATTTTACGATTAAAATTTTCTATATCGAATGTGAGTTCGTCTTCCAGTTCATCACTGTTGGTAATTTCTCCGGTGATGGGGTCATACAGCGCAAGTGTCTCACCTGCTTTGTAGGTTATGCCTTCATCGCGCAGTTTTGTGTGAATTTCATGGGGCGGATCATAATCGACAAGATAGCCCTCGATTACTGCACGCCGATAGGAATATTCATATACGGGTTTCCCAAAAATCTCGGTGGTGTGCAAGGCGGGAGTTGCGGTAAGCGCGATTTTAACTGAATCAAAATATTCTATAACGGTACGGTATTTACTTACATAGTCTAATTGACTGCGGTAAAGCTGTTCGTCATCTCCCATTTCCTTATCAAGGATATAACCGCGATGCGCTTCGTCTACTACGATTAAATCATAATCGGTTACTGACGGCATGGAACCGGATTCATTGTAGAGAATACGTTTTACAAGGCTTTGAATTGTTGCAACATGGATTTTTGTTTCTTTATCGATGTCTTTGTCATCGAGGTTTTTGATATTGTATATTTCATCGAGAGTCATGAGTTCTTCGATTTTTACTTCTTTAAAAACATCTTGAGCTTGTTCTCCCAGGGTGTTTCGATCTACAAGAAATAGAATCCTATTGAAGCGTCCGCTTTTTAGGAATCGGTAAATCATTCCTAACACGGTTCGGGTTTTACCTGTTCCGGTTGCCATTGCCAGTAAAGCGGTTTGTTTGCCGCTTATAACGGCTGCTTCCGCTGCTTCGATTGCTTCAAGCTGAAAGGGGCGAAGATTCAAGCCGTCTGGGTCTTTTAATAGGTCGTAAGGAGTATTATCCAGTTTTTGATTAGCGGACACAGTGTCTTTATTATAGATTTCTAATAAACCTTCTGGACTTATCCAACCTTGCAGAGCTTTGGGGATATTGGAGGTAATCCGAGCGTCACGGAACCAGATACCGGATTTCGTTTCAAGCTGGTGGAGATAGGGTCTGCCATTTGTGGCAAAGAGAAAGGGAACTTTATAACCGCCCCAATTTCCGATGGTATGTTTATCGTGTTCTGTTTTAATTCCCATGCTGTAATTTTTACACTGGTTATCAATAACGGATGAAATATCTTTATTGATTGCTTTTGCTTCGATTACGCCGAATAGGGTTTGTCCGATAAACAGTGCATAGTCGGCACTGCCATACTTACAAATATCTGAATCTGTCGGCCATTCCGCAATGGCTATATTTCTGCCCTTTTGAGGACGAGTACCTTTTGCATACCGCAGATTTTCTGAATCAGCTTCCCAGCCAACTTTTCGCAATTGTTCATCAATGAGATAACGGGTTTCTTTTTCGGAAAGTTTCAGATTATTAACGGCTTTGGTGGAGCGTTTTTTCCGTTCCGGAGCGGTAACTGTGGTTTCGACAGCAGAAGATAGAACTGCTGCCTTTGCTTTTTCTAATTCAATGAGCAGTTGTTCATTTTCCGCGATGATTTTTTGATTATCTGCGTTGTTGGGTGTTTCATTTGGAAGCATGTATTCTTCAGGGATATAGTCAGAATCACCATAAGCCTGCATAAACCATACGGTTAAGGTATGCGCCATTTGCAGAAGTGTTTTGCAGTCTTCAAAAGAATCATGTCCTTCGTGGACTGCTTCATTTCGCTTTGTCCGCAAAGCATAGAGAATATTATCAATATCACGGGGAAGCATTCCTTCCCGTTTGAGGNNATCTGGGAATGGTATTCCGTCTAGTTCCATCATATAATTTACGACGGTTTCGGCAAGAAAGCCTATTTTGTATATACAGGAGTTTGGGTCAGAATAGAGATAGCTTTCTGCCAGGGTTCCTATTTTTTCCAGTGTTGGGAATTTTTCTGCTAAGAATGTAAAATTGCTCATTTGCTTATTTTCTTTCAACTGATAGTTAAACATTATATAATCCTATGCTGAT
>DBDL01000172.1:6270-6472 GCA_002293545.1 Lachnoclostridium sp. UBA933
ATTTTTTACTATACAAGTATTAAGCATTTGTTCACAGCGCAAGGAGATGTAAAGAGGGAACGGGCTGATTTGTCCGCCTCCGAAAACGTTCCGGCTTATGGGGCTGAACCGCAAGTGGTGATTGCCCCCACCTAAGCGGAAAACCCGGTTTGCCGCTTAGGTGGGGCATAATGCGACCAAATTCTTACTGAAATTAGTTTTT
>DBDL01000068.1 GCA_002293545.1 Lachnoclostridium sp. UBA933
GTTGGAGCGTCCTTTGCCCAGTTAGCGGTTATCCTTCTCGACGCCACACAGGGAATCCTGGTACAAACCAGACGGCATACCCGAATCTGTTCCCTTATGGGGATAAGACACTTTGTATTCGCCATTAATAAAATGGATTTGGCGGATTATAAGCAGGAACGGTTTGAAGAAATAAAAAATGAAATCGAAGTTTTGATGAAAGAATTTGAGAACCATTCTTTTACTGTCATTCCGGTATCCGCCACGGAAGGAGATAATATCACCGTTCGTTCTAAAAATATGGATTGGTACCGGGGAGAAATACTTCTTACTTATTTGGAGAATATTAATACGGAATCCGAAGATAATGAAACGGAATTTGCCATGCCGGTTCAAAGGGTCTGCCGTCCGAATCATACATTCCGCGGTTTTCAGGGACAGATTGAAAGCGGCCGGATAGAGAAAGGTGAAACGGTCACGGTACTTCCTTCCGGAGAAAAAGCCGTCGTAAGCGGCATTTTGAAAGAAGACAAAGACGTTGAAGCCGCAGGAAAGGGACATGCGGCAACCATACAGCTTGATAAAGAAATCGACATTTCCCGCGGGTGTGTGCTGACATGCCATTACAAACCCTATGTCGGAACCCGTTTTACGGCGAAACTGGTCTGGATGGACGACGCACCGCTGAATGAGGGAAGAAATTATTTTCTCAAAATCGGCACAAAAAAGATTCCGGCAGCCATTACTAGAATACAATTTAAAATTGATGTAAATACTGGTGATGAAACAAAAGCCGGATTGATTCATAAAAATGAAATTGCTGTCTGTGATATTTCGGTTTCCGATAAAATTGTGTTTGATGCCTTTTCCGAACATAATGCCCTTGGTTCCCTGATATTAATTGACCGGATTACACATATGACTTCTGCCTGCGGAATCGTCCTGCATGGAATCAAAGGTCAGCAGGATTTGACATGGCAGAAAATGGATATTACAAGGGAGCAGCGCGCCGGTCAAAAAACACAAAAAGCCAGAACGATATGGTTTACCGGATTATCCGGCGCCGGAAAATCCGCACTTGCCAACGAGCTTGAAAAAAGACTGTTTATTGCCGGAAAGCATACGATGTCACTTGACGGCGATAATGTACGGCTGGGATTAAATCAAAACTTAAGTTTTGGAGAAGAAGACAGAATCGAAAACATACGAAGGATTGCAGAAGTTTCAAAACTGATGAACGATGCCGGATTGATTGTCCTTTGTTCCTTTGTTTCCCCTTATGAACGTGACAGGGAAAATGCACGGGTCATTATCGGCGAAGATAACTTCATAGAAGTCTATGTCAGCACCTCTCTTGAAGAATGTGAAAAGCGGGATGTAAAAGGATTATATAAGAGGGCCAGAGAAGGGAAAATCCCAAACTTTACGGGTATTTCCAGTCCCTATGAGGTTCCGCTGAATCCTACGGTGACAATTGACACCGGTGATCTGACAATAGAGGATGCTTGTGATATTTTACTGGATATGGTGGAAAAATATTTGTAAGTAAAAGGAGGATACTGTATGCCTACTTTGTTTATTCACATCGGATTACCGAAAACCGGAACAACATCCATTCAAAATTTTTTAGCAATCAATCGAAATATCCTGCAATCAAAGGGTTTCTGTTTCCCTGATTTTAAGATCATGTTTCCTAATATTGCGGTCAATCGAAATGCACACTTTTTGATGCAGGAATATTTTGATGAAGATAAAAACCGTCTTTTGGAAAAAGAAGAAAAACTCGTTCAGAATTGTCTTGGCAGAATCGTTCAGCTATCCAAAAAATATCCCAATATTATTATTTCTGATGAAAAATTATGGCGCGGTTCCAAAGAACACGACCCTCTTTTTTGGAATAAATTAGTGAAGTGGGGGGAAGAAAATAATATTGTCATAAAAATGATTGCTTATCTTAGGCGCCAGGACTACTTTATTCAGTCGAATTGGGGGGAATTGGTGAAGCAACATATCACTTCCTCCTTTACAGATTATCTGAAAAATGATAAAATAAAAAAACCCGAGTTAAATTATTATGCTCATCTTCAGCCGATTGCTGAAACTTTAGGGAAAGAAAACATGATTATACGGGTTTACGATAAAAAAATATCATTGTTTGATGATTTTGCCCGTTCCATTCAATTGGAACTCAGCGATGACTTCCAATACCGTGACGGTGTAAAGAATCCAAGCTTTTTGGGGATTTATCTGGAAGTAAAGCGGTTATTGAATCGTTTACCGGGATTTAAAGAAAAACGCAGCTTTGTATTGAATTTGATCAATGAAATTCAAGTACATGAAAAAGAATCCGTTAATTTTCAAAGCATCAGTTATTTTTCTCCCAAGGAACAAATTGCTTTTTTGTCAAAATACGAAGAGGGCAATGCGGCAATCGCGAGAGAATATCTGAATAGGGAAGATGGCATTTTATTTGAAGAGGAATCCGAATCATTACAAGAAAGTGAATATATAAAGGAAAATTACTCAAAAGAAGAATTAGTTGCCGTATGCGGAAAAATCATATTATTGCAGCAGCAAAAAATCATGATATTGGAAAAGAAACTGAAACTTTTTCATAAATTGCAAAAAGAGTTCGGTTCCCATTCGGATTTACTCGGAAGAATCAAACGGAAATTGTTTCGATAATTTCATCTGCCAAGGATAACTTACGGCTTGACTTGTCAGGGATTCACTTACGCTTGATTTATTTTACACGGGATTACTGAAAAGAAAATAATTTATATAAATTTATGAATAACAGGAGAATGTTATGTACAACATGGAAAAACAGCATAAGCTCGGTAAGCTTCATGCACTGGAAAGAATCTGCCGGCTTCTGGACGAGGATTCTTTTCGGGAAATCGGTTCTTGTATTACCAATC
>DBDL01000004.1 GCA_002293545.1 Lachnoclostridium sp. UBA933
GCCGCTTCCGGAAAAAGACGATGTGCACATGACCAAAGGCAAAATGCTTCAGGATATTATGGCAACGCTTGGCGGCCGCATTGCAGAAAGCATTATCTTTGATGATGTGACGACCGGGGCTTCGCAGGATATCCGTCATGTAACGGAAACAGCCAGGGATATGGTTACAAAGTACGGTTTTTCAGATGAATTGGGCATGATAAATTATAAAACGTCCGATGATGAGGTCTTTATTGGCAGNNCCAATACCATTGATATGGAAGTTAAAAAAATTGTAAATGACTGTTATCAGAAAGCAGCCGATATATTAAATAGTAATATTTCGATACTTCATCAATTGGCAGACCTATTAATAGAGAAGGAAAGAATTGGGAGAGAGGAGTTTGAATCGTTATTTCATAAAAATAACGAGGAAGAGCCTCAAAATGTTTAAGGCATTATGCAAAATCTCCAAACCGGATAGATGCTATGGTAGTTATAGACAAAAACTTATTTAAAAAAATATAATGTTTGTGCACACTTATTTAAAAGATGGTGTTATACTTGTCTTGTAAACCCCAATACATTATATAGTTTTTGCTACACCCCCATAAGTAACAGAAATACCTTCTCCAAAAAGGATAGCCATTGCCGCTATCCTTTTTACTTTTTCGCACCTTTTTCATAAACAAAGAAAGCAGGATGAGATTTGACCAGTCAACCGATTAGTTCACAAGCAATATACAGTGATGGAACAAAATATTTTGTAGACCCGCCGGAGCCAAATGAATCAGATGATGTTAAGATTCGCTGCCGGGTTGCCAAGGGAGATCCCGTCAGGGTTTTTTTGGTATGCCGTAATCAGGAAATCCTGATGATACTGGCAGAAAGCGATGAGTTATTTGATTATTATGAAACGGTATTGAACATTGGCAGCGGAGAGTTCAGATATTGCTTTAAGCTTCTGAGCAAATCAGAGTGTATTTATTATAACTATCAGGGAGTCATGGATATTCCGGATGACTATTATGATTTTAAAATCATTCCCGGTTTTCAAATTCCCGATTGGGCAAAGGGAGCGGTATTTTATCAGATTTATGTTGACCGTTTTGCAAACGGTGATTCCGGAAACGGAGTAGAAAGCGGAGAATACAGCTATATAGGAGAACCGGTGGAACAGGTTACGGACTGGAATAAATATCCGGCGGCAATGGGCGTCAGGGAGTTTTACGGCGGAGATTTAAAAGGCGTGCTGAACAAACTGGATTATTTAAAGGATTTAGGCGTAGAGGTTATCTATCTGAATCCCATCTTTGTATCGCCGTCCAACCACAAGTACGACACACAGGATTACGACTATATTGACCCGCATTTTACGGTTGTGAAAGAATCCGGCGGCGACTTGCTTGCAGGCGGCGACAACGATAACAGTCATGCAACCAGATATATCAAAAAAGTTACCGATAAAAAGAATTTAGAAGCAAGCAACGAGTTCTTTGCTTATTTTGTAAGTGAGGTTCATGCAAAAGGCATGAAAGTGATTTTAGACGGCGTATTTAATCATTGCGGCTCCTTTAACAAGTGGCTTGACAGAGAACGTATCTACCAGGATCAGGAGGGATATGAAGCAGGTGCGTACATTGATGAAAGAAGTCCCTATGCAGACTTTTTCAATTTCCGTGAAAGGGAATGGCCTTACAATCCGAAATATGACGGCTGGTGGGGACACGATACACTGCCCAAGCTTAATTATGAAGGTTCAGACGAGCTATTTTCCTATATCATGTCTATCGGGAAGAAGTGGGTATCTCCCCCGTATAATGCGGACGGGTGGCGCTTGGATGTCGCCGCGGACTTAGGAAACTCGCTTGATTTCAATCATTATTTTTGGAAAGAGTTTCGCAAGGTTGTAAAAGAGGCAAACCCGGAGGCAATTATTTTGGCAGAGCATTACGGCGACGCGACTCCTTGGATATCCGGCGGAGAATGGGATACCGTAATGAATTATGATGCATTTATGGAACCAATCACATGGTTTCTGACCGGGATGGAAAAACACAGTGACTCAAAACGCGAGGATTTAATCGGAAATGCAGAGGCTTTTTGGGGTTCGATGTATAAATATTCCGTCCGTTTTACAAACGGTTCTTTGCGGGCGGCAATGAATGAATTATCCAATCACGATCATTCACGTTTTTTAACGAGAACGAACCGCACAATCGGGCGTGTGTCTTTTATGACCTGCGAGTCGGCGAGTGATAACATCCGGATGTCTGCCATGATGTCGGCTGTCATTTTTCAAATGACCTGGATCGGGGCACCGACTATTTATTATGGTGATGAAGCCGGCGTATGCGGATGGACCGACCCGGACAACCGCAGGACCTACCCATGGGGACACGAAAATAAACAATTACTTTTCTGCCATAAGGAAATGATACGGATTCATAAAGATTACGATGTACTCCGAAGCGGTTCGCTGATACAGTTACATAGTGAATACCAGCTGATTTCATACGGACGGTTTGATCAGGAGGATTGTTTTGCAATCGCTGTCTATGTCGGGGATTACGAACGGGAGTTTTTGTTTCCGGTTTGGAAAATCGGAATGCTGGACGATATGAATATGCTTCGGATGGCGTCCTCGGACGATAATGGATTTTCACTGATGACCGAATTTATCAAAGTTCAGGACGGGTGTATCAGGATAAAAATGAAGCCGAACTCGGCAGTTGTATATAAAAAGCATAAGGGTGACGGATTATTCTGATAAATGCATGGGGTATTCGGATTACATTTTAAGAAAGATATCAATGATACAGAGGAGAGCAACACACAAAATCACAACCGAAACTACCAACGGGCAATTTGAGGGATTTTGCATTATACCTGTCAATAGTTCGGCTGCGTTTTGTACTCTTTCATGTAATGAGTTGAAAATAAAAGGAGAATAAAACATTTATATTATGCCATTTGTATGGTAGTCAGATTCTCTGCATTGGTTATCTCGTTTCAGTCTTAATTAGGAATCTTTTTGACTTTTCTGAAATGGTACACTATATCAGATATTTCGTCCTATGAGTAATTATAAATCAGAACAATCAAAAATGCAAGTGTTTTTCACAGAAATACTCAAAAAATGTAATCCCAAACCTTTCAAGTCCCATTTTAAATTCATAACATTCATATATGGAAATGTGTACATTTTAATATGTTTTATTTTATTTATTCGTGATTCAATATTCTATATGCTTTTAATTTGACATAAAACGTAGCGTAACTCATATCGCATAAATTCAACATTTCTTCGGTGGTTATCTGCTTATGTTCCCATTTCTGCACCAATTCACCGAAATTACTCGGCAATTTTTTCACAGGGCGACCAAATCGAACGCCCCGTCTTTTGGCAGCAGCTATCCCCTCGGCTTGTCGTTGCCTAATGTTTTCGCGTTCATTTTGTGCCACAAAGGAAAGAATTTGGAGGACAATATCTGCGATAAGTGTTCCCATTAAGCCTCTTTTTTTGCGGGTATCCAATAATGGCATGTCGATAATTACAATATCAATGCCTTTTTCTTTGGTAAGTAACTGCCATTGTGTCAGTATTTCATCGTAGTTTCTGCCAAGCCTGTCAATGCTCTTTACATATAATAGATCCCCCGTTTTTAACTTTCTTATCAGCTGTTTATACTTCGGTCTGTCAAAATCCTTTCCCGACTGTTTGTCAATAAACAGATTCTTCGGCGGTATGCCTAATCCGTCCATTGCCGTAACTTGTCTGTCCTCATGTTGATCCGTGCTTGAAATCCGTACGTATCCGTAATTCATGATTATCCCCTTTCGTAAAAGTATTGTACTTATATAGAAAGTATCGGATAATAAAAGAAATGGTATACACGATTTAATTGTCACCTATTATTTTGACTAACCCTTGTACGTATTCCTCTAATATTGTTATTTATATTAATTGGCATGACATCACCTCTCATACGCAGCATATCACAAAATTAAAAAACAAGTATTATAAAAATATTTTATATTGACAAGTAGATGAGAATTATATATAATCATAAAGCAGCCAGAAAATTATAATCCTATGTGATAGGCAGGGGAAAATCCTATGCGGTTTGCCTTGAAATAATAGGGTGCAGAAATTATATATTTTATAAAACGGCGCAAATATGGGTCTTATCGGAGATACATTAAGTCAAAAAATCCATGTAATTCGCCGGCGTGGCGGAACTGGCAGACGCCCAGGACTTAAAATCCTGTGAGTAGTAATACTCGTACCGGTTCGATTCCGGTCGCCGGCAGTGATGATTTTGAAAGAGAAATCCTTTGTTTTCAGTAAGGATAATTAAAAGCGGTATATGTCCAATTGCATTTCTTGGACATATACTTGGTTTCTCATTTAATTCCAATTACAACTTTGTAAAACAACATTCTTTATTTATATCTGCTACAATTTAACTTTTATAAAAACATCAAAAGAAAGTAGACAAACCGTGTTTCATATGCTAGAATAAGGGTATCATAAAAAGAAGGTGCACGAAACACCTTCTTATGTAGCACTTGCCAAAAGATGGCGCAGGCTTGCAATTATTAACTTAAAAATAACCGCAACCTTAGCAGGAGGGCGGTTATTTTTTTGGGGATTTCAGAATCAAAATCACAAGAGTTGCAAAAGCAATCATTAACATTAATGCTTCATATACGCTCATTTGGCATCTCCCCTTTCTAAAAGGGGCTAAGCCTGAACCACCCTTTGGTGCTTTAGTGCTATTGTAATACTAACATGATTTACCGGACGTGTCCATACACAAATTTCAATAAATGAATCATTCCCATCCCCTCTAAAACATAAAGTAAAATCGCAATCGGTGATAAAACCGCCGAAATCATGATTCCCCAATATTTCATTTTTTGCATTCGGCATAAGCCATAATACGCCTGCTCTGCTTTATTTTCGTATTTCATATAGGCATTTTCTAATGAAATATCCAATAATAATCCTTTCCTCAATCGTATTACACAGTGCCGGCTATTGGTACGTTCAATTTCCTTTTTGGCTAAAGCTGATGGAAATATTAACCGATATAAAAAGCAAGGAGTATAGATTATAGAATGTAAAAACAGAGAGAACAAATTCGTGTCAGAGAGGTGTGTAAAATATGGGACAAGCATTTCATCTTAGTTGTGGTTGTGGATATCAAAAAGACGTATTCGTTGGAGAAGTGATGATGTCAATGACATTGCCTAAAATCCGCAAGGTATTTGCCGAAGCAGATCTTTCGGGCTTTGAACGGGCCGTTGCAAACGGAGAGGACTATGGCATGGGTTCTAAAATAGCATACTGTGCCAAATGCGACGGACTTGTGAGTGCCTCTGTGCTTCGTTATACCGAAGAGGGAGAAACAAAAGTATTGAATCGGACATGTCCCGATTGCGGGGGAGAGGTTGTGATTCGCGAAACTGCCGGTAACTGCCCTAAATGCGGAAAGGCGTTGCGCGAAGATCAATCCGGACGATGGGATTGAGTACCTGTCAATCCGAGAAGTTCTTGTATTCCAACTGATATTTAAGCAAAGTGAACAGTAAAACCAATCTGTCTTTACCCGTTTGCAATTAGTCAATGAAAGGATTCATGATTATGGTTATTCAGCACAACATGGCGGCACTCAATGGACAGCGGCAATTGGGTGTGACTAACAGTGGTATATTAAAAAACATGGAGAAACTATCGTCGGGCTACAAAATCAACCGCTCCGGGGATGATGCGGCAGGACTTTCCATATCCGAGAAAATGCGTGCGCAGATTCGCGGGTTGGATATGGCCATTATGAATGCACAAAATGGGATCTCACTTATTCAAACCGCAGAAGGCGGCTTGAATGAAACCCATGCCATCCTGCAAAGAATGCGCGAGCTTGCGGTGCAATCCGCCAATGATATCAATAGTGAGGTTGACAGGAAGAGCATTGAGGAGGAGTATGGGGAATTAACCGCCCAAATGGACCGCATTGCATGGGATACCCAATATAATGGGATTCATCTGTTGAACGGAGAACAGAGCAAAACGGATCAAATATATGTTTCGCCTTTTTCGATGAGTGGCGCCGTTGAAAGTGCCGGCAGCGCTTTGAACGGAATGATTGTGCAGTCAATTGGTGTTGATACCGTTGTTTCACCGGGGGATATGGCAATATCCGGGAACACAAACTGGAGCAACATCAACGGGGAGGATCTCACTTGGCTTCGGGATAAGATTGTCAATGAAATTGCTCCCTCTGCCGTATCTGCGATACTGGACAGCTTTGGAAGCCTTGACTTCCTGAAAGGAACAGATATCGGTCTGGGTTTGTACCACCAGCAGATGGGTTCACTAATGAATGGGATTACATATTTGCAATTTGATTCTGGAACCCGTCTGAATGGTGACAGGGATTATAAATCATTTATGCTTGCACTGGGGCTGGACGACGACTTGTTATCAAATGCTGCAAGCTCCGCAGCCGGCGATTTCAGCAGTGAGGAAGAGAAGAGATTATTATATGAGGTTATAGGTCATGAGCTGGTTCATGCGGTGATGACTGTGGTTACATCCAAGGGAAATTACAGTCCGTTTGGTGACCCCTTTCCCTCATGGTATGTGGAAGGCATGGCTCAAGCCCTTACCGGTCCGGGAAACTGGATTGACAGCAACGGTATGAGGAATGACCCTACGGACGAGGTGATAAGAAACAGCACCCTGTCGCAATTGGGCAACGGCAGTGCCAGAGGCGATTATGCCGCAGGATATTTTGCCTTTATGTATCTGGGGTATAAGGCTTCGGGCAGTAGTACGATTGACGCCGCGACGATTTTAAGCGGGATTGATAAAATATTGAGCGACAATGTGGGAGGAGAATCGCTTAATACTGCGTTTTTAAATGCAGTCGGCAAAACCGTGGACGAATTTGCTGCGGAGGTTAGGGCAGGAGGAACGGAAATTTGTAATTTCGTACGTGATCTTATGGACGTTATTGGTGATGGCGGCGGGGCACTTCTTGGCGGTCTTAACAACGATACCCTGGATATTTGGGATTCTGCCAATAGTGAGAGTTTTTTAAAGATGGATCCCAACAGTGTATCGGTAAGAACCGAATATGCTGACTTCAGAGCGAAGTCAGGAGGCGGGAAGACCACGTCCGGTCAGGCATTGGATCACATTGGGGATATTACGCCCCCCGGCTTAAGTAATGCGAAGTTGTATGGAAACCGCAGGTCGGACGGTAATTTCGACTTTACGTTTATGACCGATGAAATGGGGTGGTGTTCCTATATCATAGTGAATCATGGCGACCCCGCACCGGATTTTAGTACAATTGATAAGAACGACCCGTATGAGTATTTCGCTGTGCCCCGCACCGGCGAGATACTTTTGGATTACAGGGGATTGGATACGGCAGCAAAGGACGTTTATATCCAGATGGTAGATGAGTCGGGTAACCGCAGTATGATTAAACTTGAAGTTCCTGCTTATGACCCGTACAGAATTGGTCCATGGGGGGAGATAAAGCGCTATGATGATGAAAATGCGGAGGTATCCTTCCGTACTTTCAAAGCGGGCGAATACTATTATGCCGTTGTGGATCAGGGAGCAGCAGCTCCGGTTATTGATACTTCCGGTGCAGGAATCAGCTGTAACACCGGTGCATCGACGATTAACCTAACCAATCTTACCCCCGGTGCCAAAGATGTTTATGTTGTTGTCAAGGGAAGTGACGGCACTTTCAGTCAAACGATCAAAATGGAGGTGCCCGCAGCAGGGGATACACCGGAACCTATCGACACGACAGCTCCCACCCTCACCGCGGGAGCAGCAGACCGCAATGATGACAATGCAACAGTAAGATTCACAAGCAACGAAGCAGGTCAATACTATTATGGAGTCGTGGAAAAGGGAGCGGCAGCTCCGACGATCGATACGACAGGTATTGGGATTACCTGCGGCAATACGGAACAGAGTATCAGCCTGACAGGACTTAGCTCAGGAGCAAAGGATATTTATATCGTTGTAAAGGACGCTGCGGGTAATGTCAGCAATCAACTGAAAGTGGAGGTTGCTGCTGAGGATGCCGTAATTCCGCCGGAGCCACCGGAGCCACCGGAGCCTGTGGCTGGCGGCAAAGGACTTACGCTGCAAATAGGGGCAAATACAAATCAGAGTATGGTGGTTTTTATTGAGAATATGGACGCTGGTCACTTAGGCGTTTTGGATGCAGGCGGGNNAGGGAACGTTGTGACAAGCATAAAAGACACCGCGATAATCTCCCATAATACTTCCGGCAATGCCATAAGCGTACTGGATGCAGCAATCAACCAAGTTTCAAAACAGCGCAGTCAATTAGGCGCAATGCAGAACCGGTTGGAGCACACAATAAACGGTCTGGGTGTTGTTTCGGAAAACCTAGCTAATGCAGAAGCTCGCATTCGTGACACAAATATGAGTGATGAAATGGTTCAATTCGTTAAGAACAATATCCTTATGCAAGCTTCGCAGGCCATATTGGCACAATCCGCAAAGTCGCCTCAGGGAGTGCTGCAGTTGCTGCTGTAAGGTATGGATAATAATAGTAATAGCTTGGTCTGCCCGTATATATTAATCCTACCGGAGTATTAAATTGATATCAGTTTCTCTTTGCGCGGTAAGAGCGGGTTGCACGCAACAGCCCGTTCTTTTTGTAATGGGAAGGTATTGTGGGATTTATTTCCTTTTTTGTAGTGTCTGTAATGGCATTTCACTATATGGCATCATATATTATAACTAGAGTGTATGTAAAAGGAGGACGTAATGATGTCCACAATATCCGGTAAATTAAGATTTGACCGCTTACGAACGGCAAATCCTTCTGAAGCAACCCAAGGCATTGCAAATGTTCCGATTGTATTGCAGAATACGGCGACAAATGCCATGCTTGCCGTAATGACGGATTCAGAAGGTAACTATACATTTACAAACGTGCCCGACGGCGATTATGCCATTGTCGAGGCTTACGGAACAACAGCAGGTCCATCGCCGGGGGATTTTTCTGCGGCGAGTGTTGCCGCTCCGGTACAATCAGCATTTCCGCCCATAAGTCAAGTGTCCAACCCGCCTGCGGGGGCTACAAATCTTGATTCGGTAACGCCTGCCACTATGTTGGTTAAGGTTTCCGGTGCCGATCTGACAGGACAGGATATTTTAAATGGTCCGGTTAAATACACGCCCATTCAAAGCATACTGGACAGCAGTGTCACTGTTTTGCCGCAGAATCTGATTACAGAAGCGGACAATGGCACCTTTGGCAGTTTTCCGCAGGGAACAGCCGCCAACACCGGTGCGGACCCCAATCCTTACCCCGACATCGGTACGCAGTTTAGCTATACGCAGCCCAATCCTGACGGTGTGACGCCTGCATTTCATCAATACACCATACAGAACATCATGAACAATGCGACTGCCAATGCCCAGCAGACATGGTGGCGCATTGCCGACCATACCTCTGGCAGCGAAACCGGCAGGATGATGGTTATTAACGGAGATGTGCCGGGATCGACAATCTTTGAGCAAAAAGTAAATGTGAAGCCCAATACATATTACCTCCTGAGTTCGTGGATTTTAAACCTCTCGAAAAGCACCGAACTTGCCGACCCGAAGCTGGGTGTGGAGGTACTCGACCAAAACGGAAATTCCTTATATCATTCTACACTTGGTGCGCTGATTCCCATGAATCCCAACAGCCCCGAATGGAAACAAATCGGAACGGTCATTAATTCGCAAAACAATTCAGCCCTCACTGTGCGGTTTACCAGCGAGGGACCCGAAGCTTTCGGCAACGACTATGCGATAGATGATATCACGCTCAATGAGGTGAGTATAAAGGCGTATAACCCGCAAAAGTCGGCGGATACCGCTGAGGTTTATGAGGGAGATACTGTTCAGTATACGGTTACACTCGCAAACAGCGGTGCTAATCCCCTGACAAATGTAACGGTACGCGACATTGTGCCGGCAGGAATGTCATTTGTTCCCGGTTCAGTTTCCATTAATGGAAAAAACAATTCCTCGGCGGACCCGACCTCTGGTTTTTCCGTACCGGATATTCCCGGCGGCGGGACACTCACCGTTACGTTTTCAGCTAAGGCAGAGTCTGTTCCGTCCACAAATCCAACGATTAACAATGCGCAGATTAAATATTCCTATTCGCCTGTTACGGGCGGAATTCCGGATGTTTTTGAAAGAACAACGAACAATGTCCCCGTAGAGATTTTACCTTCTCCGTGCATCACATGCCCAACCGGCCCAACCGGACCGACGGGAGCCACCGGATCGCAAGGGTTACAAGGGTTGCCGGGTGTTGCGGGTTCAACCGGACCGACCGGACCGACGGGAGCCACCGGACCACAAGGTCTACAGGGAACCGCAGGAGCCACAGGCGACACGGGACCGCAAGGTTTACAAGGGTTG
>DBDL01000069.1 GCA_002293545.1 Lachnoclostridium sp. UBA933
CATACAAAGGATGCCCCTCCGTGGATACATTTTGCGGAACGGCTGCTTCCGTCCGAGTTGTTTCCGACCTTACCGTAAATAACCATAATCTTATCGGACGGGCATTTGCGATATCTTGATAAAATCACCAAAAACATTGAAAAAAATACGACTACAATAACACTGACCAAGATAATAACATTTTCTGACATAAATACAATTCCTCCATTCTCATTGATTATATTTGGGTACAACACATATCACATTTTGATTGGATATTGATATCCCAACTACTTCCGTTCCCGTTTTTAACGGTTTATCAAAATCGGTCACCGCTTCCATCTCTACAAACCGTTCCTGTACAATTAAAGTGACTTTCCCTTTTCCCGAACGGTTTGCCGGAATCGGTATATATACGGTTGCCGTTTTCCCCAGTGCGTTTCTCATATCAAGATTCCCGCTCGACTGCAGCTTTAACGCCGCTTTAAAAAATACAGCCATTAATACCATTGCAGAAAAACCGGCGGCAGTAGATACTATGATATTTATTATAATATGTACGCCTGCTTCTGCTAATGCAATCCCAAACCATCCAAAAATTGAGAAAAAGGCAATAAATGCACGTATTGTAAAGATACGTAATCCGTCATCTCCATGTGTACCCTCATGATGATGTCCGTCTGCGTAATCATGCTCATCGGAAAAGTCATGCCCGTCCGGTAAATCATGTCCGCCCGCAAAGTCATGTCCGTCTGNNGTCTGCTAAGTCGTGTCCGCCTGTAAAATCGTGTCCGTCTGCTAAGTCGTGTCCGTCTGACATATCATGACCGCCTATGGAATCATGACCGCCCCCGATAAATCCAAATAAAAGCAGAACTGTCTGTATAATCAGTAATAATGTTGCCGGTAACGCTGCCAGTGCAAAACATTGTTGTACGACAGAAAGAGAGTCCCACCAAAGCTTCATAGCATTTCCTCCTCATTTTAAATTGATATCGGTACGAAACCTCAGCAACGCCGCACCGATCATTCATATATGCAATTCCTCCAGCATCATTCCCGCCTGATCTTTTAATACGGAACATATATAAAGTATGCCCATAATCCTGAATATTTGAGTTGCATTTTTTTTCCATCCCTGATACGGTCCCGGATAACCGTCCATAACAAGCTGTATGGAAGTCGGAAGATTATTTACGTTCATTTCGGAATGTATCATAATATCCACAAAGATACAATATGTTTCAAATTCACTGACCTCTTTTCCCGCATCCGGGTCCTTTCCCCGGTTGATACACTCCAGTAATTTCGTAATATGCTCTAATTGCATCCCCTCTTTTAATAAATTCAGTATCACAATCCTGCAAAACTGATTTTTATTGTATTTTTTATCATAAGGAGAAGAAACGAACCTTCGTTTGACCCAATTTTGTAATACATGCGTTGACAACCCCGTCAGGCTTGAAACTTGAGAAAGCATTAACCCGCCTGCCAAAAACATGGAATTCAGCACATCCCGCACCGAATATCTGTCTGCCGGCATCTCTACCACCGTACCCGGTAGTTTCAGAATATTCAATATTTTCGCCTCCTTTATCATGATTATATCACACGGTCACGTGACTGTCAATGTGAAATTTAACTTTCACATGGGAATCGCTTAAAGCATAAAATAAAAACATATAAATCTGAAAGGATTGTTTTTATGCCCTATTCAAATAATCCGGAATGGACCGGAACCGGACGTTTCCAGGTGGACGCCTTACTCAGTGATATCGGATCCCCTGCTGAAAATGCAATAATCACCATCGTTCCCACCAATAATAAAAGTCAGGTAGTAGATGAAATCATTACGGATTCTTCAGGTCAGACGCCTGTCATCGACCTTCCCGCACCTCCCGTAGATTCTTCTTTACAGCCAAACGGACAAATGCCGTACAGCGAATATGACATCAGCGTACAGATGGGAGGTTATGAACCGGTTTATGTTGAAGGAGTCCAGATCCTTTCCAACACCATCTCTTACCAGAATGTCACACTGCTTCCTCAGACCAATCTCCCGCCGCAGTCAAACACGATTGAAATATACGAACATACATTATGGGGCAATTTCCCCCCGAAAATCCCCGAAGAGGATACAAAACCCCTCCCGCCGTCAACCGGATTCGTCGTACTCCCCGAACCGGTCATACCGGAATATATCATTGTACATGCAGGTACTCCTAAAAATTCCTCTGCTCCGAATTATTGGATTCCTTTTACGGATTATATTAAAAACGTAGCCAGCAGCGAAATTTATGCTACCTGGCCGGAGCAGACCATACGCGCCAACGTGCTGGCAATCATTTCTTTTACCCTCAACCGCGTCTATACGGAATGGTACCGGGGGCAGGGTTATTCGTTTACCGTAACAAATTCCACTGCTTATGACCAGGCTTTTGTCTACGGCCGGAATATCTTTGAGGAAATCTCCAGGGTTGTGGATGATATTTTCAATACCTTCATTACCAAACCAAATATCCGTCAGCCTTTATTGACCCAATACTGTGACGGAAGAAAAGTATCCTGCCCCGGCTGGATGACCCAATGGGGTTCTAAAAATTTAGGGGATCAAGGTTATTCTGCCATTGATATTTTAAAACATTTTTATGGTTATGATATTTTCCTGATGCAGGCAGATAAAGTATCGGGAATTCCTTCTTCTTATCCCGGAACCGCTTTGCAGACCGGCTCTTCCGGTCCGTCGGTACGCATAATCCAGGAGCAGTTGAATGCCGTTTCCAAGCATTATCCATTGATACCAAAGGTAATCGTAGACGGCAATTTCGGCGAAACGACACGGAAAGCGGTGGAAACCTTTCAAAAAATCTTTCACCTTGATACCGACGGCATCGTAGGTCCTGCCACATGGTATAAACTCTCTCATATCTATGTGGCGGTCACAAGAATGGCGGAGCTGAGATAATGGATGAACGTATTGAGGTTATCGTAAAATACAACGGTGATATTATGAAGCTGGAACAGGAATTAGGTATTGAGGTAGAAGTTTTGGATGAAAACTATGCCATTCTTACCCTGGAACCGTCAGTCCTTGATATCCTTCCCGGTTTTCGGGAAGTGGAGGCAATCGAAAGACCAAAGAATTTATTTTTAAACATAACCCAGCCGATGCAGGACTCGTGCGTTTTTGTCAATCAAAACAACGAAAGCAAATACACCGGAAAAGGTACGATCGTTGCCGTATTGGATTCCGGTATTGATCTGACGCATCCGGATTTCATTGATGACAACGGGAACAGCCGTATTCTGGCACTTTGGGACCAGACCAAAACGGGAACCCCTCCCGCCGGTTTCAAAGCCGGTTCCGAGTATTCAAACAGCCAGATCAATGAATTGCTTGCAAGCCGGACAATTCCGGAAAATGAACTGCCCGGCGCCGATCTGATGGGGCACGGCACATCGGTTGCCGGTATCGCCGCGGGAAACGGAAATGCCAGCATCGGGGAGAATCGCGGGATGGCTCCTAACGCGTCCCTTATTATTGTCAAACTCGGCGAACGGGGATTTCAATCCTTTGCACGTACGACAGAGATGATGCGTGCGATTAAATATACCATTGATAAAGCCATCTCTTTCGGCTTACCGGCCGCCATTAATATAAGCTACGGAACAAATGAAAGCTCGCATGACGGGAAATCGCTTTTTGAACAATACATTGATGATATGTCGGAGAAATGGAAATGTGTGATTGCAGTTGCGAGCGGAAACGAAGGAATTGCCGGACATCATTTCTCAGGAACGATAAAAAATTTACAGGAAATGAACATTCCTTTTGTCGTATCCGGCGGTTTCTCCTCTTTTTATCTTACCCTGTGGAAGAATTTCAGCGATCTTTTTTCGATCGAACTTCTTCTTCCCAATAATCTGTCTACCGGTATCCTGGAGCCTTTTGACAGAGTAAGGACTCTGAATTACAACAATATGGAGATTACGATTATTAATAATCAACCGACTCACTATAATGAAGATCAGGAAATCTATGTTCAGGTAAATACCTCAAAGCCAAGTGTTGACGTTGGCATCGGAACGATTCGTATCCGGGCGGTCAGTATTGTAGACGGACATTTTAATATATGGCTTCCCGTAACCGAGGAAGTGGGAACAGGTACGGCATTCTCGGCTCCCGACAGGGATATTACGATAACAAGTCCCGCTACCGCCTCCAAGGTCATATCAGTCGGGGGATATAATCCGGTTTTGGATACGATTGCCCCTTTTTCAGGAAGAGGATATACCAGAAATATTATACGCATCAAGCCTGATCTTGCCGCTCCCGCAGTCAATATCCTTGCTTCCCGTTCCGGGGGCGGATACGATCTGTATACGGGAACCAGCTTTGCCGCTCCGTTTGTTTCCGGAGCCGCAGCAGTTATGATGGAATGGGGAATTACGGACGGAAATGATCCGTTTTTGTTTGGACAGCGCATCAAGGCCTTTCTGAAATTAGGTTCCAACAGAAAACAAGGCGTGGTTTATCCAAATAAAGAATGGGGTTACGGATCCCTTTGTCTGCAAAACACAATAGACTATTTAAACCGTCTATGATTCCTTCAAAAAATCAAATACCTGATATAAATTCAGTTTACCGTAACCCCATTGTACATTCGGATATTCCAAGTCCAAGTCGCGGCTGCAGCCACTGATTAAGAGTGACCTCATCCGGTTCATATTGAGTGCCGGTTCATTGCCTTCTACAATTCCCCATTGCAGCAATAATGCACATGCACCGGATGTTATCGCCGCCGCGGCACTTGTACCGTTCATGGTTCCGTAACCGGTCGGATACACGCCTTTGACATCCACGCCGGGGGCTACAAAATCCGGCGCCATTCTGGGTTCCGCCGTAGGTCCCCAGGAGGAAGAAATATAAAGACTTTGTTCATAGCTGTTATAAGCACCGCAGTTTATAATATGATGCGCCGTTGCCGGTACCGTAATCGTATGGTTCGGTGACGGGTTTAAAAATTCCACTTCCGGATAGGTTATTCCGGTAATCGGCATCCAGGCATTGTATTTGCCGCTCAATACGGAATCCCCGTATAATTTGATATTCCATATTCCGCTTGTCGGAGCTTTCACATTGATCACTGCCACATTATTTGTATTGGTATAATATACAATCAATACTTCCGATTTGCCCAACGTAAACCGGTCGGAAAAAATAGTGGAAAACCGCATCGGAATACGGCTGGTTGTTTCATCCAGCGGTGAAATCAATTCCACCGATATTTTATCAAATGCCTCATACCAGACAAAGACGGAAAACATCGGAACATTTTCTCCGACAGAAATACTAATCTCCCCGGTATCACCCGTATTGGGAATTGTCCCTTCGCTGTGGTGCTTCATGTTACTTTCGTTGCCGGCAGCCGCGACACAAATAATTCCCGTCTTGTTTGCTGTGGAAGATATATATTGCTCCAGCACCGTATTCCCGTTATGCCCCCCGAAATTACTCCCCATTCCGATACATATCACGACCGGACGATTCAGTTCACCGGCTCTGTCAAAAATAAATTTCATTCCCAATGCAAAATCCGTTGATGAAAACAGATGATCAATCCCTGTCATCAAAAATCTCTCTTTATAAAATTCGTTTGCGGGGCGGAGCTTTACGGCAATGATTTCCGCATCCGGTGCCGCGCCGGCATAGGTACCCTTTTCTCTGCTTCCTGCAACCGACGCAAGAAAGGTGCCGTGTCCCTGGTTATCTGTTGACGGTACGACCGACAGCGGATTCGGTGATGTCAATGCCCGGTTGATCTCCTCTTGTGTATATACGGCGCCGAAGCGCATATTTTCAGGCGGCGTTCCCGTCAATGTCTGATCCCATATATATTTGATTTTGCTCGTTCCGTCCTCATACTGAAAAGCCGTTTTGGTATAATCAATACCCGTGTCTACAAATCCCAATATTACACCCTGTCCTGTCAAGTTCAAAAAGGGCTGCTGCTGAACATCGGTAATTTGTGAGGCAATGAGTGCTTCCTCTCCCAACAGCGATAGTATCTGCGGTTCGATATTCACATAATTCATTCCCAAATCCTCAGAAATCTGACGGAGATATTGCCGCTTTGTATAGACAATAACAAAAGAGCCATTACTCAACAATGTGCCGATCTTAATATACGGCTTGTCGGCAATATAATTTTGAAAACGGTTTGAGTTGGCAAGCATAAAATCAATGGTATCCGGTTCTGCAATAAAATCATCAAGTGACATGTCCGCATAGTTTTCTTCTTCCGGAGGCATAGTTTTCTCCTTATATATGATAAGACCTGAGGTTTATCATATTCTATGCCCTGACGGAATAATTATGTAAACTTTTATGATAATTTCAACCGTAACGATTATAGGTATCCCAATGAACGATTATAATTCCCTTAAAAAATCAAATACCCTGTATAGGTTTAACTTGCCGTAACCCCATTGTTCATTCGGATAGGCAATCCCCTCATCACGGACGCAGCCGCTGATCAAAAGCGACTTCATCCGGCTCAGCGTAAGTGCCGGTTCATTGCCGTCTACGATCCCCCATTGCAGAAGCAGGGCACATGCGCCGGCTGTAATGGCAGCCGCCACACTGGTACCGCTCATGGTTCCGTACCCGGACGGATAGATTCCTTTGACATTCACTCCGGGGGCTACGAAACTCGGTGCGATATTCGGCTCCGCCGTAGGTCCCCATGAAGATGATACATAAAGACTGGATTCAAAATTATTATAGGCACCGCAGCAGATAACCTGATGTGCCGTTGCCGGAACCGCAATCGTATAATTCGGTGACGGCTTTAAAAACTCCACTTCCGGATGAATCATACCGGTAATCGGCATCCATGCGTCATATTTGCCGTTTATAATAGAATCCCCGTACAGTTTTATATTCCAAATTCCGTTTGTGGGATTCTTAATGCTGATTACTACGGAGTTATGGGAATCGGTAAAATACATAATGGATACTTCTGATTTTTCCATGGCAAACCGCTTCGTATAAACCGTCGTGTATCTGAGCGGAATATGATTTGTTGTCTTTTCCAGCGGAGTAATTACTTCAACGGATATTTTATCGAATGCTTCACTCCAGATATATACGGATAACACGGGAACATTTTCTCCCACGGTAACGCTGATTAATCCTGTATCACCCGTCTTGCTTATCACACCTTCACTGTGATGCTTCATATTACTTTCATTCCCGGCAGCGGCGGCACAGATGATACCGATTCTGTTTGTTGCCATGGAAATAAAGGATTCCAGTGTTGAATGCCCGTTATGCCCGCCGAAGTTACTTCCCATTCCGATACAAAACGCCACCGGACGATTCATCTCGCCTGCCCAGTCAATCACGAACTTCATTCCCAGCATAAAATCCGTCGAGGCATACAGGTTATCAAGCCCGGACATACCGTATTGGTTCTTATAAAATTCATTGGCAGGACGAAGCTTTACGGCAATGATTTCCGCGTCAGGTGCCGCACCGGCATACGCACCTTTTTCCCTGCTTCCTGCCACGGAGGCTAAAAAAGTACCATGCCCGTGGCTGTCTACGGTCGGTACGACCGACAGCGGATCTTCCGACGCCAATGCCTGATTAATCATTTCCTGCGTATAAACGGCTCCAAACCGGATATTTTCGGGTGGTGTTCCTTCCATCGTCTGATCCCATATACATTGAATCTTACTCGTTCCGTCCTCATACTGAAATGCCGGCTTTGTATAATCAATCCCCGTATCCACAAACCCCAAAATCACACCCTTTCCTGTCAAATCTAAGAAAGGCTGATTGTGGACATCCGTTATCTGTGAGGCAATCAAAGCTTCTTCCCCCAGCAACGTCAATAACTGCGGATATATATTAATATAATCCATCCCGATCTCTTTTGAAATTTGCGCCATATACCGCTGTTTGGTATAAACAACAACATACGTACCCGCATTCATTTGTGTGCCGAATTTAATATAAGGCTTGTCGGTGACATATTTCCGAAAACGATAGGTGTTGATAAACACGAAATCAATCGTATCCGGTTCCGCAATAAATTCATCCAGTGACATCTCCGCATATCTTTCTTCATCTGTGGGCATAGAATTCTCCTTGTATATGATTCGTTCTGATTGTTTATGATATTCTATGCTCAGAATGGAGGATTTTATGTGCGCTTTCCGGATAAGGAAAATCCCGCTCTGCCTTTCCCGAAGCTTCCCTGTATGCTGCGGTTTGCAAATAAAACAACTATTTCTTGCATATCAAGAGTGCATGATTGGAAAGACCGACACACGAAGCACTTTCACTCATCCGGTCTGAAATCTCCATATAATGCTTGAATTGTTCCTCGCTCATAGCGTCAATCGCCGATGATTCAAACATAAAATCCAGACCATGATTTTTTATGATTTGATACCCGGCTTTCTTCGCATCGGATTCCATTTCCTCCGGTGAAGTAAAAATAAACAAACCGGGATCAATATCACCTGTATTCTGTTCAAAGACAAGCTTATTCGCTTCGGCATTCGGGTATTTGCTTTCCAGCACACAAGCGCCTGCATAAACGCCCAGACGATTGATATAGGCAAACGATATGATTCCTCCTTTCTTTGCAACCCGGTAACACTCTTTAAAAACTTTCAATCGTTCCCTATGCTGTAAATGGTACATGGGACCCAGACACATAACAACATCAAAGGAACCTTTTTTTATATCGGAGAGATCCATAGCATCCCCTTTCAAAGCCGTTACATTTTTTACTCCTGCTTTTTCAATATGGGAGCGGAAGCGTTCAATGTTGTCCGGTGACATATCCACCCCTATATAATTTGCACATTGATCCGCAAAATGCATTCCGTAATATCCGGCACCGCATCCTAATTCTATGATGTCGGAATCAGGCTTTATATACTCGCCCATAAATTTCTTTACATAATGAAACTCCATTCCGACCGACCTTGATGCCTGATATCTGTTTTCTTCTTTCCCGTCCTGATAAAACTTGCGTACGATATCTTGATTTGATGACATATTCTTTCCTCATATCACTGCTGCTACACCGGATAAACCTTATTGTCTTTATCCGCCAATGTAGCATCTATCTTCGTCTTTTTTGCTTCACGGTGCTTAAAGAAATCCACCGCTACCTGCGGGAACAATGCATAGGACAACACATCTTCATCCTGCTCTTTCCACTGCGATACTTCCGCTTCCAGCTTATCAAGCTCCGGCTTGATCAAGTCAGCGGGACGGCAGGTGATCGGCTTTTTATCACCGATTACTTTCTTTTGTACTTCTTTATTAAACGGTTTGATCGTTTCACCGTATTCACCGGACAAAATCGCTTTTGTTTCTTTCGTAACCATTTTATATCTTTCGCCGGCAATTACATTCAATACTGCCTGTGTGCCGACAATCTGACTGGACGGCGTCACCAAAGGCGGATCTCCGAAATCCTTCCGTACCCTCGGCACTTCCTGAAGAACCTCATAGAATTTGTCTTCCGCTTTTTGCTCTTTTAACTGCGATACCAGATTTGATAGCATTCCGCCGGGCACTTGATACATCAGGGTCTTGATGTTTACTCCCATGACTTTCGGGTTTAAAAGTCCGGTTTCCAAAGCATTCTCCTGTAACGGACGGAAATAATCTGCAATTTCAGCCAGCAAATCCTGATTATAATCAGGGTCATAATCGGTTCCCCGGAAGGTTTCTGCCATCACTTCCGTGGCCGGCTGGCTTGTGCCGAGCGCAAACGGACTGATTGCCGTATCAATAATATCACAGCCTGCCTCGACCGCTTTCAAATAAGTCATGGAAGCTACTCCGGATGTATAATGTGTGTGCAGCTGAATCGGCAATTTGGTTGCACTCTTCAGCGCGGTAATCAATCTGGTCGCTTCATAAGGAACCAAAAGTCCCGCCATATCTTTAATGCATATGGAATCGGCTCCCATCGCTTCGATTTTCTTAGCCATATCCATCCAATACTCTAATGTATACGCATCGCCGAGTGTATATGACAATGCTATCTGGGCATGACCTTTTTCTTTGTTTGACGCCTTTACGGCAGTCTGTAAATTTCTCAAATCATTCAGGCAATCGAAAATACGAATGATATCAATTCCGTTTGCGATTGATTTCTGTACAAAATATTCTACGACATCATCCGCATAATGGCGATAACCCAAAATATTCTGTCCGCGGAACAGCATTTGAAGCTTTGTGTTCTTGAATCCTGATTTGATTTTCCTAAGCCTTTCCCATGGATCTTCTTTTAAAAATCTCAACGATGCGTCAAATGTCGCACCGCCCCAGCACTCTACCGCATGGTATCCGACTTTATCCATTTTATCAATAACCGGCAGCATCTGCTCGGTTGTCATACGTGTTGCAATCAATGATTGATGTGCGTCACGCAGAACGGTTTCCATAATCTTAACGGGTGTTTTCCCTTTTGCCATTTTATTCTCCGATCCTGTGCCTATTTTGCACATAACTATTAAACTTTAAATATTGCCATAAATACCCCTGCCGCTACCGCCGTGCCGATTACTCCCGCTACATTCGGTCCCATCGCATGCATCAGAAGGAAGTTCGTCGGGTCTGTTTCCGAACCAACCTTCTGGGATACTCTTGCCGCCATAGGAACGGCAGAAACACCCGCGGAACCAATCAGGGGATTTACTTTTCCCTTTGTCAAACGGCACATCAGCTTGCCAAGCAAAACTCCGCCCGTCGTACCAAAAGAAAACGCGACCAAACCGAGTCCCACAATTTTGAGTGTGGCAGGAGTTAAGAAAGCATCCGCCGACGTTGCCGCTCCTACCGAGGTTCCCAATAAAATGACTACGATATACATCAAGGCATTCGATGCCGTTTCCGTTAAATGCACTACCACACCGCTTTCTTTGAACAAATTTCCGAGCATCAGCATTCCGACAAGCGGCGCCGTATCCGGCAATAAGAGTACCACAACCACGGTTACAATAATCGGAAATAAAATTCTCTCCAGCTTAGAAACCGGTCTTAACTGTTCCATCTTGATGGCACGTTCTCTTTTTGTCGTAAACAGCCTCATAATCGGCGGCTGAATAATCGGAACCAGTGACATGTAAGAATATGCCGCCACGGCAATCGGTCCCATAAGTTCCTTTTGCCCAAGCTTTCCGGCGAGAAAAATAGAGGTCGGACCGTCCGCTCCTCCGATAATCGAAATCGCCGCAGCACCCTTATCATTAAATCCCCATAGGATTGCGAGAAGATAAGCCACAAAAATCCCTAACTGTGCGGCCGCTCCCAGCCAAAAGCTCTTGGGATTGGCAATCAACGGCCCAAAGTCCGTCATCGCACCGACTCCCAGGAAAATCAATGACGGGAAAATCGCCCACTCATCCAATAAGAAAAAATAATACAGTAAACCGCCGGCACTGTCTGCCGTCGGATGTGCCATAATCGCCGGATACATGTTTACCAACAGCATACCAAATGAAATCGGTAATAACAAAAGCGGCTCGTAATCTTTTACAATCGCTAAGTATATAAATACAAAGGCAACCAGCATCATCAAATAGTTTCCCGCTGACAAATCGGCAAATCCGGTACTGTTTGCTAATCTTGACATGGTTTCCATAATATAACTCATATATACGTGTTCCTTTCTGAATTTTGTAATGTGTTTTCTTTATTAATTAAGAGATGCCAATAAATCTCCCGGTTCTACCATATCTCCGGCCGCTACATTGATGCTGGCAACTTTTCCGTCCTCGGTAGCAACCACTTCGTTCTCCATCTTCATCGCTTCCAATAATAAGATAACATCGCCGCGTTTGATACTTTGTCCAACCGATGCTTTAACCGATATAATTTTACCCGGCATCGGG
>DBDL01000150.1 GCA_002293545.1 Lachnoclostridium sp. UBA933
CCCTTGTCATTTATACCGCCGCCATTCACCCGGACAATCCCGAATACAGGCGGGCGGAGGAATACGGGATCCCTTTAATGGCACGTTCTGTCATGGTCGGTCAGGTTATGCAGAATTACGCTTCTGCGATTGCCGTTTCCGGAATCCACGGCAAGACCACAACAACCTCAATGATTTCCCATATTTTTTTAGCGGCGGAAAAAGACCCGACGATTTCGGTAGGCGGAATGCTGAATGCCATCGGCGGAAATCTCCGTATCGGCAGCTCGGAGTATTTTATTTTGGAAGCCTGTGAATATACCAACAGCTTTCTTGATTTTTATCCTGCCACTGCGGTTGTCCTTAATATAGAAGAAGATCATCTGGATTTTTTTAAAGATATCAATGATATCCGTCATTCTTTCCGGGAATTCTGCAAACGTGTCCCGGAGGACGGAAATGTAATTATCAACGGCGATATTGACCGTTATGAAGAAATCGTAAAAGACCTGCCCTGCCGCCGTGTTGTATCCTATGGTCTGGAAAATCCGAACACAGATTTATCGGCGGATGATATTGTTTTTGACGAACACGGATGCGCAAGCTTTTTGCTCATACGGAACGGCGAAAAAAGAGAACGGTATACCTTGAAGGTGGACGGAATGCATAATGTATCCAATGCGCTTTCCGCCATTGCGCTCGCCGGGCTTTATCATATTCCCGCAGAGGCAATCCATAAGGGACTGTTAAGCTTTGGAGGCACACAGCGCCGGTTTGAATATAAAGGAGTCTTCCGCGGAATTACCCTAATTGACGATTATGCGCATCACCCGACGGAAATCAAGGCAACGCTTACTTCTGCGAAGTTTTATTCCTGCCATGAATTATGGGTCGTTTTCCAGCCGCATACCTATACCAGAACCCGTGCATTCTATAAAGAATTTGCCGAAGCCCTTTCTCTTGCCGACAAAATCATCCTTGCCGATGTTTATGCCGCCAGGGAAAAAGATCCGGGTGATATTTCTTCTATGGATATCCGCCGGGAGTTGGAGATATTAGGGAAAGAAGTGTATACGCCGGGGGACTTTGATGATATTATAAAATTTATTTTAAAAAATTTAGTGAACGGTGATCTGTTGATAACTATGGGTGCCGGAAACGTTGTAGAAATCGGTGATTGTCTTTTAAATCAATAGTTATTAACATTATCCACAGATTTATCAACATTCAGTCGAAAAGCTCCGATGTTGATATTTTTTCTGAATTTTATAAATGTGAATAACTTCATCCCCACGCCTGTTTTCTGAAACCGTCGATTTTACGTACTTTTTCGATGGTTTTTCTACTGTAATAGTATAGTTTTTAAAAATTATCCACATTTTCCACACTATCCACATCGGTTGTTCTACAGAAAACATACCGTTTTTTTGCTATTGTCCCATGTAAGATAGTGTGCTATAATGTGCAATACAAAAGAGGTGGATAACAATATGATTTATTGTATTATTTAGAAAGGATTGGCTGGATTACATGGGTTCTTTTGTTGTCAAACATTCTTATTCTGAAGAAATGACTCAGATTTCAAATATATTTATTGATCGTTTTATGCCGTCTGCCAATGGCAGTTATGTAAAGGTTTATTTATATTTATTGCGTCACTGTGATATTGCGGCGGGCGATGAATTCACCATCCATGCCATCGCCGACCGCTTTGAAAATACCGAAGCCGATATACTGAGAGCTTTACGGTACTGGAAAAAAGAAGGCGTTCTGGATTTGGAGTACGACAATGCGGATCAAATTGTTTCCATCACGCTTTTGCCGATGACCGGAAAGGCTTCTGCGGACGACAATCCTTATGCGGCTTCTCTTTCCGTTCCGAAAGCCGGGGACTCCTCCTCTTTCGGGACCGTTCCCTCTCCGGCAGAAAAGATACCGAAGATGCCGAATTACGAACACGCGGAGCTTGCCATATTGGCAGAGGACAGAGAGGTTCAGGAAGCCCGCAGAATGATTGAATCAATGATGGGAACACCAATCAATGAATCGCATCTGAATGTTATTATATATTTTTTATCCGAACTGAATTTTTCTTTGGAAATGACCTTTCATGCTTTTGAAACTGCCTTTTCAAAAGGCAAACGCTCTCCCCGGTACGTAGAAAAAATCGGTGTTCACTGGGCGGAAAAAGGGATTACCGATATTGAGGAAGCAGAAAATGAATCCGCTTTATTTGATACCTATTATAATATTGTAAAAAAACATATGGGGTTCAGCCGGACATTGGCTCCCGCCGAACGGACCATTATCGACGGCTGGAAATCCTATCATTTTTCCGATACCATATTGACGGAAGCCTGTAAACGAACGATTTTGAATATCGGAAAACCCAATCTAAACTATACCGGTAAAATTTTAAAGGAATGGCACGATGCCAAAGTACATTCCCTTTCCGATATTGAACGGCTGGATAAAGAAAGAAAAAATGCCGCCGGAAAATCGGCGGCTTCCAAAATTCCGGTTAAACCGGCCGGCAAAGGAAACGGGTTTCAGAATTATCCGCAGAGAAAATATTCGGAAGCCGAATATTCGTTGATTGAAAAGCAGTTGCTAAACAAGTAGCTATGCGCAAAACATGCGCAGGAATGGAGATATTTATGGAAAATCAAAACCCTGTCGTAACAATTCGGATGCAGTCGGGAGATGAAATCAAGATTGAATTATTTCCTGAAATTGCACCCAATACTGTGAACAACTTTATTTCACTGATTCAATCCGGTTTTTATAACGGTCTTGGATTCCATCGGGTCATTCCCGGTTTTATGATTCAAGGCGGTGACCCGGACGGCAACGGAACAGGCGGTCCCGGATACGGAATCAAAGGGGAATTTTCACAAAACGGCTTTCCCAACGATTTAAAACACAGTGCCGGTGTCCTTTCTATGGCGCGTTCACAAATGCCGGATTCCGCCGGTTCACAATTTTTTCTGATGCACCGGGACTCTCCGCATCTTGACGGTTCTTATGCCGCTTTCGGAAAAACAACGGAGGGCTTGGACATCATTGACAGTATTGCAGCCGCTTCTACCGATGCTTATGATAATCCCATTGAACCGGTTAGGATGGAAACCGTTACGGTTGATACATTCGGCGTCAATTATGATGAACCGGAAAAACTAATGACGGAATGAGCCATAAACTGCACGGATTCCCTGCAATTCACAATTCCATAATTCCATGCAATCCATGAGAATCCCTGTAATCCACGAATCCATACATACCATAGGTTCCTACATCTCAAGGGATAATCTCTCCCATATAATAAAAGCCTTTATTTTCGGTCAGCTTCACCTCTATAAACTGACCGATTAACGTTGGATTCCCTTTGCAATGGACAATCGCATTACCGGAAAGACGGCAGCTGATCAAATTGTCGTCTTTTTCGTTGATTTCTTCTGCTAAGACCGTTACGGTTTTTCCGATTCTCTTTTCCATTGCCGTACGCGTGACACGCTGTATCACTTCAAGCAGCACGGAAAATCTTTCTTTTTTTACTGCCTCCGGTATCTGTTCTTTCCTGTCCGCCGCCGGTGTTCCGGTTCGCTTTGAATAGATAAACGTATAGGCACCGTCAAAACAGACATCTTCAATTACCGATATGGTTTCCCTGAAATCCGACTCCGTTTCTCCCGGAAAGCCTACAATGATATCGGTCGTCAAAGAGATATCCGGCACGGCTCCCCTTATTTTCCGAATCAATGTCAGATACTGCTCTTTCGTATATTTCCGGTTCATAGCCGCCAAGACGTCCGTACTGCCGGATTGAACCGGCAAATGTAAATGAGAGCCGATCTTTTTGCTCTTTTTTAAGACTTCTATCAATTGATCCGATAAATCCTTGGGATGGGAAGTCATAAAACGAATCCTCTGTATTCCCTCGATTTTTTCAACCTCTTCCAACAATGAGGCAAAGTCCGGATAGGCTTCTTCCTGCCCTTTTCCGTAAGAATTGACATTTTGTCCAAGCAGCATGATTTCCACAACACCTTCCGACGCAAGCTTCCGTATTTCTGCCAAAATATCCTGCGGCTTCCTGCTCCTCTCCCTGCCTCTTACATACGGCACGATGCAATAGCTGCAAAAGTTATTGCATCCATACATGATATTTACTCCCGCCTTAAAAGAATACTTTCTCTCACTCGGCAGATTCTCCACAATCTTGTCCGCTTCTTTCCAGACATCAATCGTCATTGTTTCCGTATTTATTTGTGTATATAATAATTCTGCCAGCTTGTAAATATTATGTGTGCCAAAAATCAAATCCACAAACCGGTAACTTTTTTTCAGTTTTTCAATTACTGTTTCTTCCTGCATCATACATCCGCAAAGAATGATTTTCATATGCGGGTTCTTTTCTTTCTGCTTTTTTAAATAACCAAGTCTTCCGTAAACTTTCAGATTGGCATTTTCCCTTACCGTACAGGTGTTATATAAAACCAAGTCCGCCGTTTTCTCATCGGTGCTTTCATAACCGATCTGCTCTAATATTGCCGTGATTTTTTCAGAATCCCTGGCATTCATCTGACAACCGAGTGTTTGGACCGACATACGGAGCGGTCTGCCTAATCGTAACCGTTCGTTATCCAGCCATTCCTTACACTTTTCTATATAGTAAAACTGCCTCTTTGCTTCGTCTTCCGGTATTTTCACAGACCCCTCCATACTCATAACCGGTATCCCTTTCCTCAAAAATTCTTATCGACAGAATTCTTCCCTAAATCATCCGGGAAGAATGATAAAACCCATGTTTATAACCGAAGCCGCTCCATGCGTTCATTTACTCTCCGGTAAATGTCATCTGCACTCTCACCTACGGTAAACCTGCCGCCGCAATACAGGATTTTCCCATCCACCATTGTCATTTTGACGTTTTCTTTGCTTCCGCTGTATACCAAATTCTTCACGGGGGAATTGACCGGCTGCATATTCGGTCTTTTCAGATCAATACAAATGATATCTGCCTTTTTCCCTTTTTCCAATGTATCACAATCTTCCAATCCCATTGCTTTTGCTCCGCCGACCGTTGCCATCCGCAATATCCGGTTTGCATCCATTACCGACGCATCCATTTTTACTACTTTCTGAAGTGTGGATGCCAGATACATCTCCCTGAAAAAATCCAATGCATTATTGCTTGCCGCCCCGTCCGTTCCCAGCGCCACATTGATTCCCGCTTCTTCCATCGCGCACAAATCGGCAATTCCGCTTGCCAATTTTACATTAGAAGAAGGATTGCTTATGATTGAAATATTTTTTTCCTTACAAATTTCCCGATCCTCCCGGTCCAGATACACGCCGTGAAAACCGCCGCCGCCAAAGTCAAACATCCCGATGGAATTCAGAAACTTCACAGGTGACATCCCATAACGTCCGATACACTCCTCCACTTCCCGTTTTGTTTCCGATAGATGTGTAAAAACCGGAGCTTTATATTTTGCGCCCAACTCCGCCATCTTTTCCAGGGTTTCTTTTTTGGTCGTATATTCCGCATGGACCCCGATTTTTGCGGATATCAGCGGATTCAATTGATTCAGGTGAAGATACTCTTTTTCGCTCCCTTCCACGGTGCCGCCAAAATCATTGAGGGAACCGCAAAAAACCGTTCGGAACCCCATATCAATACTCGCTTCCGCATGCGCTTCACTTTCCATATACATATCAAAGTTCGCTGTGATACCGCTTGTCAAATATTCTAAAATTGCCAGCTTGGCAAAGTCATAGATATCTTCGTATGTCATTTTCTGTTCCATCGGAAAGACCTTATCAAATAACCATTCTTGGAGCGGCAAATCATCCGCATATGAGCGCAGAAATGTCATTGCGGAATGCGTATGTGCATTTTTAAATCCGGGCATCAATAGATTGTCTTCACAATCTATCTCCTGCTCAAATGTTTGCCCGTCTGTTTTTGCAGATTCTCCTATGTATGTAATCTTCCCTCCGGCAATATGGATTTCTCCGGCAAAAGGGGTTTCCCCTAATTCTTTCATCGNNGTCAGAATACGTGCGTTGTATAATCGAGTTTTCATTTTATTCCCCATTCTTAACCAAGCTTTCTGATATATTCTTTCAATAACTTTTGAAACGCCGGTGCCGCTTCTTTTGCAATTCTTCCGACCTCTTCGTGGGAAAGCGGAACAGTTCCCATACCGCTTGCCATATTGGAAATACAGGAAACACCGCAAATCCGCATTCCCATATGTCTGGCGGCAATGGCCTCTACGGCGGTGCTCATTCCTACCGCATCCCCGCCCAATAACCGATACATCTTTACTTCTGCCGGTGATTCATAATTGGGTCCCTGCGTCTGCACATAAATCCCTTCCCGCAGCGGTATATCAAATTTCTCTGCCACATCTTTCATCAGAACAGACATTTCTTCATCATAAATCCCTTCCATCGGCGGAAAGCGGGGACCCCATTCTTCTATATTGGGTCCGGTAAGCGGGGACGGGAGAAAGGAAGATATCTGGTCCTTGATCAGCATGAACTCTCCTGCCTTGAAGCCGGGATTCAGACCGCCCGCCGCATTTGTCAAAATCAACCGTTCTGCTCCCATACGCTTCATCAGCCGTACCGGCAAAACAACATCCGAAATCTCATAGCCCTCATAATGATGGACACGCCCTTTCATAATCACGATCCGGACATCTCCGATCCTGCCGAATACAAATTGTCCGCTGTGCCCCTCTACGGTCGAAACCGGAAAGCCTTCCATCTCTTTGTAATCCACTCTGCAGGCAATGTCAATTTGCTCCGCAAAATCACCTAATCCGCTTCCGAGTACCAATCCCGCCTGCGGAATGAAATCTGTTTTTTTTCGGATTGCCTGAAAACATTGTTCTAATTTTTGATAAACCTGATTCATATCGCATATCCTCCTTCTTGCGCATGTTTTTTGCGCATAAATACTCGATATTTGTACGTAAGCACAAATTCGACGTGTGAAACGTCTTTCGTTTCACACTCCCCTCCCGCTATGATTAAAATCCTATGCCTCCAATTCCTCTTTTAACCGGTTAATGATATCTAATACCGTTTTCATTGTTTCCTCCACCGTTACTTTCTTAGAAATTTTCTTATCCCTTGTCACAATTTCACATAGATTTTCTTTACTATTCTTCGGACTTACAATTACACGAACCGGCACCCCAAGCAAATCCGCATCGGAAAACATCACGCCGGGACGCACCGATGTCCTGTCATCATAGATGACCGGCACCCCTTCTTTTTGTAAATGGTCATATAGGTCATCGGCAGTCTTTTTTACTGTTTCATCATCCGCACGCAAACAGCAAATATGAACCTCCCACGGAGCAATGGAAATCGGCCAAACCGGACCGTATTCATCATGGGATGCCTCACAGACAGCCGCCGCCAGCCGTCCGATTCCGATTCCGTAACAACCCATAATCGGCGTTTTTAAATCCCCGTTTTCATCGGTATATCTCATATTCATAACGTCGGTATATTTTGTTCCGAGCTGAAAGATATTTCCTATTTCAATTCCTCTCGAAATCTCTATCGTATGTTTTTTACACTTCGGACATATTCCGCCTTCTGTTATTTTGGATAAATCATAATACCTTACGTCGCCTAAATCCCTTTCCATATTAAAATTCACATAATGATACCCGGTTTCATTTGCACCGCAGACAAGATTCCGGATTCCCAATAATGATGTATCAAACAGCACCGTACAGTTTTTTGTAATCCCAACCGGTCCGATATAGCCTGCTATGATTCCGCTGTCATCCGTAATAACCGCCGGGTGGATCTCTTTTCCCAAAAAGTTTCTGAGCTTCGTTTCGTTGCATTCCAAATCTCCGCGGATAAAAACCACAACATAGTGATCCTCCTCATTCGTCTGATATACAACTGCCTTGCAGGACTTTTTAACATCTTTCTTCAAATAACCGCATACATCTTCAATCGTCGCACAATCGGGAGTTGCCGTCTTTTCCAATGTACCTGGGCTTTCTGTATCCTCCGTTTCAAAAATACTGTTTGCCGCCTCCATGTTCGCACGGTAGTCACATTCACTGCATACCGCCAGCGAATCTTCACCAATCGGCGTCAGCAGCATGTATTCATGTGAAATACTCCCTCCCATCATTCCCGAATCCGATTGTACGGAAATAACTCCTTTTGCGCCCGTTCTTTTAAAGATACGGTTATACGCCTGAAAGCATACCTGATAATAAGCTTCTAAATCCTCCATTGATGTATGAAAGGAATACGCGTCTTTCATTGTAAACTCACGCACACGGATCAATCCCGCTCTTGGTCTTGCTTCATCTCTGAATTTTGTCTGAATCTGATAAATCATAAACGGATATTTGGCATAGGTATTCCCGTATTCGCGTACAAGATGCACCGCCGCTTCTTCATGCGTCATCCCAAGAACCACCTCTGCCCCGTTCCGGTCCTTTCCCCGGAACATTTCTTTTCCGATGCTCTCAAACCGCCCGGACTCTTCCCAAAGCTCCTTTGGCATAACGACAGGAAACAATACTTCCTGTCCGTCAATGGCGTCCATCTCCCGGCGGATAATTTCTTCTATCTTCTTGGCGATTCGTTTCATAACCGGATACTGCGAATAAATACCATTCGCCATTCCTTTAATATATCCGCCTCTCACCATCAGGGCATGGCTGTCTACGACACAATCCGCCGGTCTTTCCTTGAAACGATCTCCGATTAGTTTATTCAGTTTCATGTTATCCTCCATTCTTTTTAAAAAACCCGCCGACAATCAGCAGATTTGCCAATGTCAGCGGGTCCTAAAATCATTCTTAGCTCATTTGTGCTGCTACTTCTGCCGCAAAATCTTCGTTTTTCTTTTCTAAGCCCTCTCCGGTTTCAAAACGGATGAATCCGGTTACCTCTAATTTCGCGCCCGTGTTTTTTGCCACTTCCCTGATATGTGCGTCAACGGTTTGCTTGCCGTCTTCCGCCTTTACAAACACCTGATCCAACAAACAAATCTCTTTTAGCTGTTTGTTGATACGTCCCATAACCATACCGTTAATCACCTTTTCAGGAGCGTCCGGTTTTTCAAGCTTTGCCTGTGCCAAAAGAATTTCTTTCTCTTTTTCAATATAGGCTCCGTCCACTTCCTTTCCGGAAGTATATTTCGGAGTCAGCGCCGCAACCTGCATGGCGATATCCTTCAAACAGGTCTTTACTTTTTCGGAATCCGAATCCGTTTCTGCTTTTACGATAACACCGATTTTTCCGCCTGCATGAATATAAGACGCCAGAATACCATTTTCAACGGATATTTTCTCAAAACGACGGATATTCATATTTTCACCGATTTTCGCAATCATGGCTTTGAGTTTTTCATCCACTGTCATAGAAGAATCCTCAATCCAGTTTTCTGCTAAAAATGCATCCATATCTTTTGCATCCGACGCCGCTACCTGCTTTGCCACACTGTCAACATATTCGCGGAATACTTCATTTTTCGCAACAAAGTCTGTTTCGGAATTTACTTCTACAATGGAAGCACTCTTGGCATCCTCATTCAAATGAATCGCAACCAGACCTTCCGCCGCAATTCTTCCGGACTTCTTTTCTGCTTTTGCCAATCCGTTTTCTCTTAAATAATCAACGGCTTTGTCCATATCACCGTCCGTATTTGTAAGTGCCTTCTTACAATCCATCATTCCGGCACCGGTCATTTCTCTTAATTCTTTTACTTGTGCTGCTGTGATCGCCATTTCCTTTTTCTCCTATATCTATATTTTACTCTGCGCCGCCTGCTTCTGCTGTTTCAACGACTGCTTCTATATCTTCTTTGGATTCTGCCTCTGCTCCCGCTTGGGATTCTTCTTTTTTATCTTCCGCTTTTGGCTCTGCTTGGGTCTGGGGAACATCTGTGGTTTTTTCTTCTGCCGAATCTGTTTTCGTTATTTCTTCTTTTCCATCGGCTGCCGCTTTCTCTGCCGCATTGTCCGGATTGTTTCCTTTCTCCTCTGTTACGGCATCGGCACCTTGGTTTGCTTCGATAACCGCATCCGCCATCTTGGATACGATTAATTTTACCGCTCTGATTGCATCATCGTTACCCGGTATTACATAATCCAATTCTTCCGGATCACAGTTGGTATCGACGATACCAACCAAAGGAATCTTTAATATATGTGCTTCCTGAATACAAATTTTCTCTTTTTTCGGATCGACGATAAAAATCGCATCCGGAATTTTTCTCATCTCTTTGATGCCGCCAAGATTTCGTTCCAGTTTTGCCCATTCTTTTCTTAACTGAATGACTTCTTTTTTCGGGAGAACATCAAACGTTCCGTCCTCTTCCATCTTTTCAATTTCTTTTAATCTTTTTACTCTGGCTTGAATGGTCTTGAAATTGGTCAGCATACCGCCTAACCATCTTTCATTTACATAAAACATGCCGCAGCGTTCGGCTTCGGACCGGATTGCATCCTGCGCTTGTTTTTTTGTACCGACAAAAAGAATTGTTCCGCCGGCGGCAACCACATCTTTGATTGCAAAATACGCATCGTCAACAAGACCGACCGATTTTTGCAAGTCAATGATATAAATACCGTTTCGTTCCGTGTAGATGTACTCCGCCATTTTCGGGTTCCATCTTCTTGTCTGATGTCCGAAATGAACACCGGCTTCCAGTAATTGTTTCATCGAAATAACGCTCATAATTTTCCCTCCATAGGTTGATTCTTCCGCAGGTTTTTTATTTGCCACCCGAAGATATCCGGGCACCTATGCAAAACATCCTGCGTGTTTTTTTGTATCCGGTTTATCTTAACACGAATTTCTATATTATGCAAGTGGAAATTTGCAAAATTTCTGCTGCTTTATCAAGCCCATTTCCCGCGCTTTCAGCACGATTACCGTATTCGATATATGAATACGGTTTTCATAGCCTGCATCAAAGTCAGGAAAAGAAATCGTCAATGGACATTTGGTCGGTCAGCGGCAGTGCGCTCAGCACTCCCAGTTCCATCATTTTATCAATTGTAGTGGAATTCACTTTCGTCCGGTTCTTAAAATCCTCTACCGACGTATATTTTTTCTTCGCCGATTCTTCTTCTACCATCTCTGCCGCTTTATCGCCCATGCCCTCGATTGCCAGTAATGACGGCATGATTTTATCGTTTATTATTTGAAATTCCGCTGACTTTGCCCGGAAAATATCAAGAGGTTCAAAGGTAAAGCCTCTGGCATACATTTCCTGGACGATTTTCATATCCTTATAGGAGTCCTGCTCCTTTTTACTCAGTTCATTCATCCGTTTCGTATAATCTCTTATATTTTCTTCCAGTTTTTCTTTCCCAAGACACATGATTTCATAATCAAACGCCGATGCACGGATGCTGAAATAAGCGGCATAGTACGCCAGCGGATGATATACCTTAAAATAAGCGATACGAAATGCCATCATGACATAAGCAACCGCATGTGCTTTCGGGAACATGTACTTGATTTTCTTACAGGACTCGATATACCACTCCCGGACCCCTGCATCCCGCATCGCCTGTTCCCATTCCTCTTTTAGTCCCTTTCCTTTCCTGACACTTTCCATAATCGTAAACGCCAGTCCGTTTTCCACCCCGGTATGAATCAAATACGTCATAATGTCATCACGGGTACAAATAGCGGTACCGAGTTCGCAATCTCCGTTCTTTATATAATCCTGTGCATTATTCAGCCATACATCCGTACCATGGGAAAGCCCCGATATGCGTACCAAGTCCGAGAAGCACTTCGGTTTTGTGTCACGCAGCATCTGCATAACAAATTCCGTCCCGAACTCCGGCACCCCTAAACTGCCCAGATCACAGCCCATCAGTTCCTCTTTCGATACCTCCAAAGCCCCGGTATCCATAAAAAGAGAAAGAACTTTTTTGTCGTCCATGGGGATCGTCAGCGGGTCCACACCGGTTAAATCCTGAAGCTTGCGTATCATCGTCGGATCGTCGTGACCGAGTATGTCCAGCTTCAATAAGTTATGGTCAATCGAATGATAATCAAAATGAGTGGTAATAATCGGTGTGTCCCTGTCATTTGCCGGATGCTGCACCGGTGTAAATTTATAGATTTCCTCGCCGAACGGCAAAACGATAATACCGCCCGGATGCTGCCCGGTAGAACGCCGCACGCCTACAAGACCTTCAATCATCCGCTGTATTTCCTCATCGCGCTTATTGATATTTTTCTCCTCAAAATATTTCTTGACAAATCCAAACGCCGTTCTGTCTGCCATCGTACCGATTGTTCCGGCACGGAATGTCTGCCCTTTTCCGAAAATCACTTCCGTATACTCATGCGCCTTGCTTTGGTACTCACCGGAAAAATTCAAGTCGATATCCGGTTCCTTATCTCCGTAAAACCCAAGAAATGTTTCAAACGGGATATCATGCCCCTCCCCGGTCAGGGGATTTCCGCAAACCGGACAAGCCTTATCCGGCATATCACAACCGGAGCTTCCGGCATACTTTTTCACTTCTTCCGAATCAAAATCCGAATAAGAGCATTCTTTGCAGTAATAATGAGCCGGCAGCGGATTCACCTCGGTAATCCCCGCCATCGTCGCGGCAAAAGAAGACCCGACCGATCCTCGTGAACCGACCAGATAACCGTCTTCATTCGATTTCCAAACGAGCTTTTGCGCAATGATATACATGACGGCAAACTCATTGTCTATGATGGATTTCAGCTCATGCTCCAGCCGGTCATTGACCGGTTTCGGCAACTCCGTTCCATAGATGGAATGTGCTTTTTCTTCACAAATACGCCGCAGCTCTTCCGCCGAATTTTCAATGACCGGCGGACACCGGTCCGGGTATACCGGTTCGATTTTCTCTATCCTGCCGGCAATGTTATTGGAATTGGTAATAACGACTTCTCTTGCTTTCTCTTCCCCCAAATATTCAAATTCCTCCAGCATTTCTTTTGTCGTCCGGAAAAATAACGGCGGCTGTTCGTCGGTCATACCGACACCTGATTGCATAATATGGCGGTAAATCGAATCCTCAGGGTTTAAAAAATGTACGTCACAGGTTGCAACAACCGGTTTGCCAAACTTTTCACCGAGTGACACAATCGTCCGGTTGATATCCCGTAAATCTTCTTCACTGTTCATATAAGGATAGCGTTTGCTTTCCAGCATAAACCGGTTATTTCCGGTTGGCTGGATCTCGAAATAATCATAGAACTCACAAAGACTGCGGATTCGTCCCGCCCCCTCATCCCTTGTAATCGCTTTTACCAGTTCCCCCGCTTCGCAGGCGGAGCCAATCAGCAGCCCCTCCGAGTATTTTTCATAAATACTTTTGGGTATTCTGGGTCTGCGGTGAAAATATTCCAGGTGTGAAATGGATATCAAGCGATACAGGTTGATTCTTCCTGTTTCATTTGCCGCAAGGATAATCGCATGATAATATTGTTTTTTTCTTAGAATATTCGCTGAAAAATCAGTAGCCTTCTTCAGACCCTCCAAATCACGGATTCCTTTGCTCTCCAGCATTTTCATCTGCTGGTAATGTATCTGAATCATCGCTTCCGTACAGTGATAGGCATTGGAGCGGTTATGAATCGGTATCTTCAGGCGTTTACAAACTGCCGCCAGCTCATACCTTGCCATATCCGGCAAAAGGAACTGGGACATCTGTGTCGCATCAATATAAGAATATCCCGTAAAAGAAATCCCCATATCCTCTCCAAGCTCGTTCAGCCACCGTAAATTATTTTCTATTTTATAAGAGATCAAAATGGAATTTCGGCAAAATTCCGCAAATTCCGGCAGATAATCTTTGATTTTCGGCGCATTGCGGATATCTTCCTCCGCATACTTTCCTTTGTTCAGACGCTCAACCGGAATGATTACTTCCGGATTTATATAGGTATGGCAGCGTCTGATTACTTCTCCCTCAATCACTTTCACTGCCGAGATTTCCACAATTCCTTCTCTCTGCAAAGACCTTCCGGTTTTCATCATATGAAATAACACAAACGGGTCCTTAAAAGTCATTCCGTTCGGATGTCCTTTGGNNTATTTTTATCGTCTACCATATAAATCTCGCATCCGTACAATACCTTAAATGGATCGTCTTTTGGCAGGTTCATCTTCTTCAATGTATGAAATGCGTCGGTAAATCCCTGTACGACTCCGTGGTCGGTAATTGCCACGGCTTTATGCCCCCATTCATGAGCCTGCTTAATCAATGCGGCAGTATCCGTTACCGCATCCATTTCACTCATTTTAGTGTGGGCATGAAGCTCTACCCGCTTTTCCTCACAAGCATCCTGTCTGTTCCGGCGAAAATCCCCGATTTCCTTTATCCCCTGAATTGACACAAGCATTACTTTTTTTGCATAATTGTCAATCGCGGCAATTCCTTTGATCCGCAAAAAATTTCCTTTTTGGATGAACTCAAGAATATCCGTTTCTTCTGCCTGTACTTTACCGATAAATATCTTACACTGTATCGAATCCGTAAAATCTGTCAGAGAGGCAATGATAAGCAGTTTGTCCCCTTTAATATCCCTGGTTTCGACATTCGTAACCATGGCATCAATTACGACTTCCCCGATTTCGTCTTGTATGCTGCTGATCGGAATGACATTTCCCTCGCAATTTCTTCCATAAAAAACATCCGGGTCCTTACTCTTACGCATATATTTTTTCTTTTCTTTTTCTTTCGGCGCTCCGGAAGCCGGCATTTTTTTTACCGTTCCTCCTGCCGGCTCGGCTGCAACCGCCGTGTGCCGCCCATTCTTTTCCGAATCCGTTTCGGTATATCTGACGGATAATTCGCTTCTGCTCACCGTTGCGGCAGTTCTTGACCCGGCTACGGCAGGCTTCAATGAAAAATCAAAGGAAACGGCAACCTCTTTTTCAAATTGCCTGATAAAATAATCCCTGATAAAGCTCTCCATCTCTGATTTATGCTCATGCGCCAAAAAACTGTTTTCACATGTTATAATCATTCTCTCCTTCCGGAACCGAATCGGCTCCGTACAGAATTCTGAGAAAAGAACATAATTCCTGTCTTTCAATTCGATGTAAAATTCTTCGGAAATCATTTTCCATAATTCTTCCGTCGTTTTTTCCGAAGCGGCAGAAAAGAATACATGAAGCACCGGCGTATACTGCTCTTTGAAAATTTGCTTTTTCATAACTGATTCCATGATTTTTTTTTCAGAAAAGCGCAAAAACCGGTCGCTTATGCAATGAACAAACACCAGTTTTTGGGATTGGAGCATCTCTATATTTTTTACATAGACCTTGTTAAAGATATATTCTAAAGACTGTTCTGTTTCCAGACAATCAAACGCTTCAAAAAATGATATCAAGGTATTACCTCCAATGAACTAATTCTTCCCGAAGTGTACTTAATAAATCTTCCTCTTTTACTTTCCTTATCACTTCACCCTTTTTTATCAAAAGACCTTCGCCGACACCCCCTGCAATACCAATATCCGCTTCGCGTGCCTCTCCCGGTCCGTTTACGGCACATCCCATCACCGCTACTTTGATATCCAAGTCAAACGCTTTCACCATTTCTTCCACTCGATTCGTCAAACCGATCACGTCAATTCTGGTTCGTCCGCAGGTCGGGCAGGAAATTACGGTAACACCGCCTTTCCGTAAGTTTAGTGACCGAAGTATCAGCTTTGCCGCTTCCACTTCCTTCACCGGATCTCCGGTCAGGGAAACACGAACCGTATTACCGATTCCCTCATGCAAAAGAATACCCAAGCCAACCGACGATTTTATACTTCCGCTGAAGATTCCGCCGGTTTCCGTAATCCCGATATGTAACGGATAAGGACACTGTTTGTCAATCAGCTCATATGCTTTGATACATGTTACAACATCCGACGCTTTTATACTGACAACCAGATTGTCATATCCGGCATCTTCAATGATATGGATTTTGTCCAAAGCACTTTCAACAAGCGCTTCTGCCGTAACACCTCCGTACTTTTCCAATAAGTGTTTCTCAACCGATCCGCCGTTTACACCGACCCGAATCGGAACACCTCTTTCCTTACAAGCATCCGTGACTGCTTTTATCCGGTCTTTCGAGCCAATATTCCCTGGGTTAATGCGAATCTTATCGGCACCGTTTTCAACCGCTGCCAATGCCAGCCGGTAATCAAAGTGAATATCGGCGACCAACGGGATATGAATCCCTTTCTTTATTCCGGCAATCGCCCCGGCGGCCTCCCTGTCTGGCACGGCAACACGAATGATTTCGCAGCCTGCCTTTTCCAGCTCCAAAATCTGTCCGACAGTCGCCTGTATATCCTCTGTCTTTGTATTTGTCATGGATTGTACTGCAATCGGAAACTCCCTGCCGATTCTGACATCTCCAATCCTGACTTCTTTTTTCTCATTACGCATAATCAACCGCCCACTATTTTAGAAATATCATTAAACACAATAAACAGCATAAGCAGCATAAGCAAGGCAAATCCCGCAAAGTTAATCCCGTTTTCCAATTTGGGGTTATTGGGTTTCCGCCGGATTCCCTCAATAATCAGTAAGAGTAATCTTCCGCCGTCCAAAGCAGGTATCGGCAATAAATTCATAACGCCCAGATTGGCAGACAACAAAATACTGATGCTTAATATCATCAGCGCCACCGCCGAAAGCCCAAACTGCCTCGTATCTTCAATGGAATCACTGACGACCTTGACAATACCGACCGGTCCGGAAATATCATCTGCCGAAATTTTTCCCCCGATCAACTGCCCCAAACTCTCTATCGTCGTCCATATCCAATATTTCACCTCATACGCCGCATATTTTATCGTACCCAGCACACCGACTTTCTCCCGTTCTGCCGCATAGCTGAACCCCAATTGGTAAATCTCCCGTGTCTTGCCGTCCTTGGATTCCGATTTTACAAGCGCCGGTGTTACTGTCTTTGAAATTTCATCCTCACCGCGTTTCACAGTAATATCAACCGGTTCCTGATTCAGTTTATGAAATTGCAGATAGGTACTGATCTCACGGTTTATCACAATATTCGTGCCGTTGATTTCCGTAATGATATCACCTTTTTGAAATCCTGCCGCTTCCATCGGCTGGTTCGGAACCACACCGGAAATCAACGGCTTGTCGTAGCCGTTGGCGGCAACAATAATCAATGCCAAAATAAACGCCAATACGAAATTAAAGAACGGTCCCGCAAAAATAACGGACATCCTTGCTAACACTCCCTTTTTGTTAAATGCATTTTCACTCTCTACAGCTTCTTCTTCCCCAAGCATCATGCAGGAACCGCCAAGGGGTAAAATTTTGAAGGAATACCAAGTACGCTCCTTAATCCCTTCGGTGCTTTCCAACTTTTTGGTTCCGGCAAACAGGAAAAATTTTATTCCTTTCTCTGCCTTGACCCATGTGAAAATTCTCGGTCCCATACCGAGCGAAAATTCAATGACATCAATTTTATTCGCCTTTGCAAATAAAAAATGCCCTAACTCGTGGATAATAACAATCACGCTAAAAATAATTATCGCTATAAAAATATTCATTTCTTCCTCCATTGCTCCATATCTTTTAGTTTCTGGTACACTTCCTGTTCTGTTTCCAGGATTTTATCCAAACCCGGATTTTCCGATACGGCATGGTTTTCCATCGCATACGAAATCATCCGGTAAATATCCAAAAATTCAACCTCCCGATTTAAGAACATGGATACTGCCAACTCATTGGCGGCATTCATGACCGTCGGCATACTTCCGCCAATCTTCCCTGCCTGATATGCCAGATCCAATCCGTGTGTTACATAAGCGTCCGGTTTTTCAAACACAATCTTGCCGATTTCCGCAAAATCAAGCCNNCCCGCCGTTATGCGGCTGCCGCTCCGGATAAGTCATCGCATACTGGATCGGCACTCTCATATCCGGCGTTCCCAATTGCGCCATTACCGCTCCGTCTGCAAATCCCACCATGGAATGTACGATGCTTTTCGGCTGTATCAATACTTCAATCTGTTCAAAATCCACATCAAACAACCATCTTGCTTCCAAAACCTCCAGCCCTTTATTCATCATNNTTCGGATGACAAAGTGCTTCCTCTACCGTAACCCGCTCCAATTCCTTTTTACTCTTTCTCAGAAACGGTCCTCCGGATGCCGTCAGATAAATACGTTCTACCTGCCCTTTTCTTGGTTCCGGTAATCCCTGCAAGCATTGGAAAACCGCCGAATGCTCACTGTCAACCGGTAAAACGGAAACCTTTTTTTCCCTTGCAAGCGGCATGATTAAATGTCCTGCCGTTACCAGTGTTTCTTTATTCGCCAGCGCAATATCTTTTCCCTCATGAATTGCGGCAAAAACCGGTTTCAACCCTTTCATTCCCACCATTGCCGCCACTGCCATGGAAATCCGGGGAGATGAAACACATTCCAACAACCCGTCCATTCCGCATACTACTTTTGTAGAAAGACCGTGAATCCTCTGCTTCAAATCTTTTGCCGTTTTTTCCTCTTCCAGACAGGCAAGCTCCGGATGAAATTCACGGATTTGCTNNNNGGAAAAGCGTTCGGGATAATTCCTGACAATTTCTAACGTCTGTGTTCCGATCGAACCCGTAGAACCCAAAAGCGTAATCATTTTCGGTAACATATCGTTTTCTCCCCATCGTTTGCAGTTTTTATAAATCGTATGACACCATCCGACAGGATATCGGATGCGGTGAAACAAGGGTTCCTATCAGTTTAACTTGATTAAACATATCAGTAAATAATAAACCGCCGGTGACACAAACAAAATACTG
>DBDL01000066.1 GCA_002293545.1 Lachnoclostridium sp. UBA933
TTTTTTTTGCCGCCGTAAAAAGCTCGGTTACAAATTCGATTTGGAGTAACGGTTCTCCGCCTGATACGGTGATTCCGCCGTTTTTCAGGTAGGGAAGATAACGGTCATATTGGGTTAGGAGTTCGTCCGTACTTTTGTTTGTTCCGGTCCCAAATGCCCATGTGTCCGGATTGTGGCAGTATTTGCAGCGGAGCGGACAGCCTTGCAGGAATACGACGAAACGGATTCCCGGACCATCTACGGTGCCCATTGTTTCAACGGAATGAACGATGCCTGTCATTTATAAGTCCTGATGAAAGGTTCTTGCAATCACTTCGTCCTGCTGCTCTTTTGTCAATTTGTTAAAGCTGACGGCGTATCCGGATACGCGGATTGTTAATTGCGGATATTTTTCGGGATGTGCTTGTGCGTCCAGTAACGTTTCTTTTGTAAAGACATTAACATTCAAGTGATGACCGCCTTGTTCGCAATAGCCATCCAATAACTGTACAAGGTTATCCACTTGCCGGTCTGATGCAATCATTTAATCTTCCTCCTCATATTTTATGGGTATTTTACATGCGATATCCGGACCGCATGCCGCTAATTGATCCAAATCAATCTGACCGATAAATACATGGTCTTCTTTTCCCAGTGCACCCGGCACAATCGAAAAGGTATTGGAAATACCGTCCATGGCATACCGGAACGGCAGCTTGGCAACGGAAGCAAGTGACGCCAGTGCTCCGCTTGTATCCCTTTTGTGCATCGGATTGGCTCCGGGTGCAAAGGCTTCTCCCATTTTTCTTCCGTCCGGTGTATTTCCGGTTTTCTTTCCATACATGATATTGGAGGTTATCGTTAATATGGAGGCTGTCGGAACACTGCCCCGATAAGTGTAATGTTTCTTTATCTTTTCAAGAAAAGTTCGTATCAAATCGACAGCCAAACTGTCCACCCGTTCATCATCATTCCCGTACTTCGGAAAATCTCCCTCGATTTCATAATCGGTTACAATGCCGCTTTCGTCACGAACCACTTTCACTTTCGCATATTTAATGGCGCTGAGTGAATCTGCGACAACGGAAAGACCTGCGATTCCTGTTGCAAAGTAGCGTAGCACTTCACGGTCATGAAGTGCCATCTGGATACTCTCATAGCAGTATTTATCATGCATATAATGAATCACGTTCAGCGTATTTACATATAAATTCGCCAGCCAATCCATCATGTCGTCATACTTGGACATTACATCATCAAAATCAAGAATATCCCCTTTGACCGGACGGTATTCCGGTCCTACCTGCTGTTTTGTCAGCTCATCCACCCCGCCGTTAATCGCGTAAAGCAAACACTTTGCCAGATTTGCCCTTGCCCCGAAAAACTGCATTTCTTTTCCGATACGCATCGAGGATACGCAACAGGCAACGGCATAATCATCTCCATGCGTCGGGCGCATTAAATCATCATTTTCATACTGAATGGATGATGTTTCAATTGACATCCGGGCGCAATACCGTTTGAATGACTCCGGCAGGGAAACCGACCATAAGACAGTCAGGTTCGGTTCCGGTGCGGAACCGAGATTCGTCAGTGTGTGTAAATAACGGAATGATGTTTTTGTCACCATATGATGCCCGTCCACCCCGACGCCGCCGATTGATTCTGTCACCCATGTGGGGTCACCGGAAAACAGGGTGTTGTATTCCGGCGTTCTGGCAAATTTAATCATTCTGAGTTTCATGATAAAATGATCAATGTACTCCTGTGCTTCTTTTTCCGTAATAATATTATTGACTAAATCCCTTTGAATATATACATCCAAAAAGGTTGAGGTACGTCCAAGACTCATCGCCGCACCGTTTTGTTCCTTTACAGCGGCTAAGTAGCCAAGGTACAGCCACTGTATTGCTTCTCTTGTATTTTTCGCCGGTTTTCTTATGTCGCATCCGTAAATATCGCCTAATTCAATCAGCCGCTCCAGCGCATTAATCTGCTCCTGAAGCTCCTCACGCAATTGAATGGTCTTGGGTACCATTCTGATAAGCGCCGTCGCCAACTGGTGTTTTTTATTGTCAACAAGGTATTCTGCGCCGTATAAAGCAACACGCCGGTAATCACCGATAATCCTTCCCCGTCCGTATGTGTCGGGAAGCCCTGTTATAATTCCTGATTTTCTTGCCGCTTTCATTTCGGGGGTATAGACATCAAATACCCCTTGATTATGCGTTTTCCGATAGGATGTAAATATTTTGGTTACGTTTTCATCTACTTGATATCCGTATGCTTCACATGCCGCCTGCGCCATCCGAATCCCGCCAAATGGCTGTAATGCACGCTTTAAGGGTTTGTCTGTCTGTAAGCCTACGATCTTTTCCAGACTTTTATCAATATACCCGGCTTCATGAGAGGTAATGGTCGAAATTGTTTCCGTATCCATATCAAGGACACCGCCGTTTCTATGTTCTTCCTCAAATAAAGCACTTACTTTTTCCCATAATTTTTTTGTATCGGAAGTGGGCGGTTCCAAAAAGGATTCATCACCGTCATACGGTGTTATATTTCTTTGGATAAAATCACGTACATTGATAGAATTGCTCCAACGTCCAAGTTTAAATCCTTCCCATTCTTTTTGTCTTTTATTGGTCATTTGCTACGCCCTTTCCAACTATCGTTCAATAAATACAGCACATTTCTTATTATAAAGGAAGCCGCCTTTTTGTCAAGGTCAATTTTATGGTTTTTTCTTACTTCTACCACTACATATAGTATATTCCATTTGATATTATTGGAAAAACCACAATTCTAATGTAAAGGCTGTCCTGAGAATACGGCACCCGAATTGAGTCGGTTAAGGGTATGTACGGGGATACGTAAAATACTGCTTCCTGTTTTTCTCATTTACACATATCCCCATTGTTCGATTCAAATTTTACTTGAAGTTTTATAGAAATTGTATTAAAATATTCTTATTAAAGTAAAGGAGGATTTGTGATGGCATATACTATTTCTGATGAATGCATAAGTTGTGGTGCTTGTGCCGGCGAGTGCCCGTTTGAGGCAATTTCCGAAGGAAGTACACATTATGAAATCAATGCAGATGTTTGTCAAGACTGTGGTGCTTGTGCTGAAACATGCCCGACAAGCGCAATCAATTCATAAGATACATAAATCAGTTTGTCCGTCCGGACATAAATAAAAAGAAAGAACGCCTTTCCCGGAGAGGATCGGCATGTCCTTTCTTTTTGTTTATTTAATGGGAGCCGGCATTGCGAGCCTTATAAATTATCTGTCGGTTTTCGCAGAAAACCAAGTTTTCTTTTCTGCAAAAAACTTGGTACGTGCTAAAAAATATGTGGTTTTGATCTATCGTATGCACTTAATCATGTAATCCTCATAATTATGATGGGGGTGCCAAAACATAAATCGACAAATGTTACACCCCCATCGCACGAAAGAGTACAAGATAAGATAGTAATCATTTTTATGCAGATACTTTCTTACGGAAACTGATTAGCGTAATTGCTTCTATTAACACTCCATTTACCGCTATAATCGCCATATCAATATTATAAACCGTCAGAAACGAAATCACTGCCAATAAGATAAATATTACGACCCGGCTTCTCTTTTTAAAGATAATGTATTCTTCCGGGGAAAACGGTCTGTTTTCACATGCCAGCGGGGCAAATTTGTAAACAAGAATCACGGATACAAGTCCCGCTAAAAGTATATGGAAAACCATGAAACGTTCCGGCATATAAATCCCCAAAAAGATTCCGGATAAACTCATTGATAAGTATGCTAAAAAACAGTAAAAATAATTAGGGGCATGGTGTCCGCCTCCGGACATGCGAAGCGCTCCATAAAATATCATAAATATTATCATTTCACTGAAAATCCCAAAGACGGCAGCCGCCGCCAAAATAAATACGCCATTTATAACCGTTGATAACAAGGATTCACAGCCGTAAATCAATGTGTCGGTATCAAGTTTACTTGTGCTGCAAAATTTATGTACAATATTCCTGCTCACTTGATAAATCATGTTCTTTCCTCCGTTAAGGCTATTATTACAATAAAAAATCATTTGTGTCAATAGCCATACGGCAAAAAGGGGAATTTGATGGTGAAATGGGGAGAATTTTAATGCTTGACTTGTTTTTTATCTGATTTTTCGCTTTTCATTTATCCGTCCAATCCGCCATACTGCCATCGGATGATTGGCAATCCGGTCAACCGTATCCTTATTCTCAAAAAGTAGCTGCGGTTCGTAACGACCCGTTGAAAATCGCTGTAAAAAGGCAGTTTCTCTTTCATTCAGATTCATCAGCTCGAATAAAAAAAGCGACACACGTTCTTTTGCCGCAGTAAAGTCGAACTGTTCCGCATGGCGTATCATGGGATATAATTCGGCTTTGATTGTCCTTTCCGTAATCCGGGTCATCTTATCAAAATGAAAACCCTGCGCAGTTGTATCCCCGGCAATTGCAAAATACAAGGCGGCACATTTTCGCAATAGCGTCAGGTCTGTTTCATCAAATAATCCGAAATATATCATATTGTTCAAATCATATAGGTCACGGGCGGCGGCTCTGCTTGACAATACCACGATTTTACTAGCAAATTCCTTTGCCTTTCTGCTCAGTATGAGTTTGTCATAATTCGGCATTTCCCTCTGCTCCTTTCGTCGTCAGGTTCATCAGATTTTCAGGCGTGATCAATTGCCATTCTTTATTATAAATACCGTTTTCACCGGTGATAAGATAGCGGGTACTTTTTCCGATGTAGGCGGCACATTCGGAGAAGAAAGCTTCGCTTAAATGAAACTCCTTTTGAAAATGCCGCAGGATATAGCCCGTTTTCTGATACAGCACTTGTTTTTTATATAAAGCAAGATAGGCAAGCAGTCTGTTTTCTTTTACTGATGGCAGAAGTGCCAGACAGCGCAAAAGCTCCTCCAGCCCCATGACTTTCTCAAAATCGTTGATACCGTCCAGCACTGTGCGTTCCGTATCCGTTACCCGGACACCGTCGGGACGCGTTACAATACCATCCGTTATACGGGAAGCCAAATAGACATAGGTATTGCCGCCAAAGCCAAAGGGAGTAAACGACGTTGCGGAAGAAACCTCTATCTGATAGGATACCTGATTAGCACAGCCGTAATAATCAAATGCCGCATGATGCGATGCATAAGAGGATGGGGTGATCTCTCCGGCGATACGGAATTTACTTACTACAGGCTCATCATCCGCTAGATTGACGGCAACATATAGATTGCGTCTAACCTTACGGACATAGCCTTTTTGTAAATAACGCTTTAGCAGTGTTCCTGCCGTATTGTAATTGCCCGTGAGTTCGGTTAAGTCTTCCCTTGTAAAACAACCTCGTGTCAATAAATCACTGTAGTATTTTATCTTCCGCACCTCCAATCGGACTCATTTTCTTTAATTATATATGGGTTTAGTCTAAAAAGCAACTACAATTCATGCATTATAAAGATTTTTTATTTAATCAGTGATTTTTATATCGTATTCCTTTCGCAGAATGATTCTTCGGGTGTTGGGATTGGTTTAAAAAATAGTGTCAAGAAAAGCAGGAAGATTTTTCGTACTTTTGACAAATATACTCTGCGGCCTTGACACCATGTGGTTGGCAGGGTTATGTACAAATAGGGCTTCTATCTTTACAAATCTCGTAGAAGCCCTATTGCAATTACTGTATATACAAAAGCACATCTACCGGAACAACCCAACCCTTTTTGTGAATATTTTGATACATGGCGTTATGGATTTGCCCGATTCAATTCTTCTTATCCATGCTCTTAGCTACCTTTCCTATGCCTTATCTTTTTTTCGACAAGTCAATACGGAACATACGGCAATAATCCTTTTGCGCTTCAATTTCACATTCTGAAATAAGCTGTAAGAATGCTTTGTCGCTCGGATTTTTGCTTTTCTGTGCCGCCTGCAATGTGCCAATGTACTCCATACGTAATATCGGCGGTATTGACACAATCTGATACCCTTTATTCACAAGGATAAGGTTCATCATAAGCCTTGCAGTGCGTCCGTTTCCGTCCGTAAAGGGATGAATATCGACAAGTCGCCTATGGGCAAATGCTGCCAATACAACCGGATGCAGTGTTTCTTTTTTATCGTTTAATTCAGAAACAAATGCGTTCATCAGCTCCGCAACCACGGAAGCCTCCGGCGGCAGATACTCGGTTCCTGTAATAAAAACCTGATAGGTGCGATATTTTCCTGCATTTTCTGCGTCAAGACTGCTGTAAAACAGCTTGTGTAGGGTCAATATCATTTCTTCGGAAAAAACAAGATTTTCGGCACGAGCGGCGGAGAGCATGAAATCATAGGCCTTTGCATGTCCCGTCGCTTCGCAGCAGTCCTTCAATGGCTTGCCGCCCACGGTTATGCCGTCTTCAATGATAACCTTTGTTTCACTGATTGTCAGCGTATTACCTTCAAGGGCGTTCGAGGTATAGGTAAGCCCTATACGAAAATAATCATCAAGCTCTTTTATTTCTTCCATTGTGAGTGGCCTGCGGCTGTCAATGACCGCCTTGTATTCGTCAATTTTCTTTAAAAGGGCAGTGGGTTCCATATGCTTTCCTCCATTTATATTATCGGGTATGGTTTCAAACGCTTTATATTCGTTGCTTTTCAGAATAAAATCAGGTTCCTTGCCGAGCGCAACAGCTATTTTGATTAGAAGATCAAGCGATGGATTTTGTTCGCCCCGTTCAAATCTGGCTAAATTAGAACGTTGTATATGAAGCCTTTTTGAAAGAGCTTCCTGCGTCAGTTTTTGCGTTTTTCTTTCAGCCACCAACAAACGGACAATATCCTGCCTTATTTTGATATAGCTTTCTGTGCTATCCATAAAATCCCTCCCAATATTCATTATTGTACCATAAATGATACAATAAATCAACAGCAGGAGGACTATCAATAAAAATAAAAACGACGTTGATTTTCAGACCAACGCCGCCTTTATTTTATCCCTGTATTTTTACTTAAATCACATCAATACAGCTTTCTTTTGGGAAGAAACCGGCGGAATCGGCTCCGCTCCCCCCAGTAACAGGGCAAACAGCAGAATGGCGGCAACCATGCTTTTCCTTACCGGGTAAAACTCATGCTTCTCTTATCTCTTACTCTTTTCATGTTCTTCTCCTTTGGCTTAACAAACGGTACATTCCGTATACGGTATTTGTTTCCACAAATGTATTTTTTATTATACGTCACAATTTACCAATTGTAAGGTGGTTTTTTGTATTTTTTCGTCGATTTATTGAACAATGAGGTGAAATATTGAGATGTGTTAGGAAATGATTCCCGAATCCGTACCGTCTTTCGGTTTTATTTTCTTTAATTATATATGGATTTTAGTCAAAAAAGAAACTACAATTCATATATTATAAAGTTTTTTATTTAATCAGTGATTTTTACATCGTATTCCTTTCACAGAATGATTCTTCGGGTATTGGGATTGGTTTAAAAAATAATGTCAAGAAAATCAGGAAGATTTTTTGTACTTTTGACAAAAATACTCTACGATTTTGACGCCATAGGGTTGGCAGGGTTATGTATAAATAGGGCTTCTATCTTTACAAATCTCGTAGAAGCCCCATTGCAATTACCAATATTAACTTGTTATTTATAGTATCTTTTCGATGGATAATTTATCTTAACTTAACGTTTCCTTAAAATCATTATGATTCATCCGAAGTATATGTATGCTTTTTTTCTTTTGATTTCGGAAAAAGAAAATGGTACAGAAACATTGTGGTAAAATATCCTGCCATTCCTCCTATCGTGTTCAGTAATAAATCATCAAAATCCATGCTTCTGTATGTATACCCTAACATAATACTATATATCCCTTGAATAATCTCAATGGAAAGGCTTGTTATAATACATATTAGGATCGTTTTAAAAAAACTTCTTTGGGTTTTAAATAACAAAATATTAAGACTAAAACCATAAGGTACAAAGATTATAATATTTCCAATCAACTGATACCAAAATACAGAAGTGTACCCATTTACTGCGCTTTTGATGTAACCGATTATACTTTTGAACGGGACAAGATTATTTACCTGTCCAAGTTCATTTTTAATATTGGATTCTATCTCACTTGGTACGACAGGAAACGGGAAAAAAACAATAATAAAGATTATTATTAATGAAATGAGTGTTATTCTGTATCCTATAAAGACTGCCGTTCTTTTTTTGGTATTGACAAAGCCGGTCATACCAATTCCTAAGATGGTCATCCCTATTATTGTAAAATGCAATAAAATCATTGTGGGTAAAAGATATGTTACCACTGTATACCTCCTTGATAACACTTCATTACATAAAACTGCCAATCCGAAACCGGTATTCCATACCACTCCGGACCGGCAGCTCCGCGGTACCATCCTATTTACATTCTCTGTGTTTCCCCGCTCTGTAAATATGGTTAGCACCTTAATTTATATTAAATCCTTACTCTCTTTTATCATTTTATTCCTCATAAAATAGATTTGTTTGTATCCATACATTGATTTTTGTTTCATTCCCTAAATATGAAACAAGACCGTATGCCTTATGATTTTTTTAGATTCCTGAGATGCTCCGGTACTTTAGGCTGACCGAATAAAAACATACATGATATACTTGACGTTTTTTTTGCTGTTGTGTAAAATACGGTTTCAGTGAATTTCCCCATTTTCTTTTTTAACACAATCATATCTTCCTTTCCATGTAAGATTTTGACGAAAGTAAATGCATCATTTCCCACCACCGCTATTGCCGCAAGATTTATATATTGATTTATTCATAAAGCATTATGTTCCCCTTTTGTCGATAACAGTTTGATTTCACACTTTTTAAGAGAATATAGCAAAAAACCGTACCTATGTCAACATAGATACGGTGAAATGGGGAATTTTCTGGTGAAATAGGGATTTTCTTGTAACGACATCAGGATTTATTTCTTAGGAAAGCTCAATATGGCAGAAAAAAGTTCCTCCGTTACTTCAATATCCAACGTTCCGTCATATTTATTCATAATGCTTTCCACACTTTTTAAACCAAACCCGTGTTTCTTTTTGTCTTTCTTTACTGTACACAGCTTTCCTTTTTCCATCACGACTTTTCCTTGATAGGTATTTTCAATAATAATGATATTACAGCTCTTGTGAAGTAATAATTCAAGTGAAATCCGACGTTTCTTGTTTTCAATCTTTCTTACCGCTTGAAATGCATTTTCTAACACATTACTTAAAACGATGTTCAAATCGCCATCATAAATTGATATGTCAAGCTTCCCCTGCAATTCTATGTTAAAATCAATGTTTTCTTCCCTTGCCTGTTTACTCATTTTAATCAATGTAGTGGAGGTAGCCGGATATTTCTCAATATAACCTTTCGTAAAATCTTCAACACCATCTTTAATTCCATTAAAATAATCAACGGCACTTTCATACAAATGATTATCGAGCATTGCTCTCAGCGTCTGTAAATGAAAACGGTAATCATGTTTCAGCATTCTCAATTCTTCAATCATAACCTTGATATTTTCTTCATAATCTTTTTTCAATTGATTCTCCAAATTAATCAGTGCATTTGATTCATTTTCTTTTGCTATGCTTTCCATTTTAAAAATCATAAAAAATAAAAAAACAAAATACAACACTATAAAAGCAAAAAAGTATATCAGGTAAAAGTTTGATATTGTTTTGTACTCTGCCAATCTTATATATAAAATCGAAGTATTAAACATGATTCCCGCCGTAACAATCAAAAAGATAAACCGAAATGAATGGAATGACTGAGCCAAACTATCTCTGAATTTTTTCGTTATACTAAACGCACATATATATTCCAGCAATTTTGACAAGACAACAACAAGAACTGCTATGATATCATCTTTTTCCGCGATGTCACTTATCTGCCGCCCTGACAAAAGCGACATCACATTTACGGCAACAATTTCACTTATGAAAATCAACCCAATTAACATAATGGTTACAAGAAAATTACCTATCTTTCTAACATAAAAAATGCATACAAAAACAGTCACGAGGATGAATATAACAGGAACCGAAATACTATTATTTGTAATAAAATGCGAGCAAAGCGTTATTACAATCCCCCAAGTCAATACAAACAAAAGACTGCTCCCTTTTTGATTCCAGCGCCTTGTGCAAAACCGTGACGCAATCATAATAAGGATATAGGCATCAAAAATATTCGTAGCTAAACTCACCAAAAAAAATATCATCGTTTATACCTCCAGTGATTTTTCCCATATCTGGCATATGCATTTTTGAGGTCCTTTAAATATTTGACCCCTATACTGATCGGAAAGGAGCATCCCAGCAGCGATACTTGATTTTCTTTATCCCTCAGCCTGAGGTCCAGTATCCTGCTCATATTAATCACAAACCCTTTATGACAGCGCACAAACGTATTATCCAGATAACCGACAACTTCATACAGCGTTCCGCGGACTGTATGTTCACCGGTATCCGTCGAAATGACCAGGTTATCCCGTGATTTTTCAATATAAATTATGGATTTCATTCGGATATGAAGGTTATGATAATCAAAGTACGCCTCCTGCTCCTCGAATATGTTCATATACTCATCCAAGATAGAATAGGCATCCTCTTTTTCAATCGGCTTGATCACATAATGAAACGGGTGCGCCGTATATGCCTCCAGCATATATTTGTCGTGCCCGGTCAAAAACACAATCGCAACCGATTTGTCAATTGACCAGATCCGACGGGCTACCGCAATCCCATTCTGTCCATCCCCCATTTCAATGTCCAGAAAGATCAAAGAAAATTTTTCAGCATAAAAATCATTCAGTAATTCCTCTCCTGTACTATATTCACTGATTTCAATCATAATCTGATTTTTTGAACTATAATTCAAAATGTATCTTTTCATTGAGTGCCTTATCTCTAATGAATCATCACAAACAGCCATTAACATAATCTTATCTCCCCCGTGTCTTAATTAAATACATTTGAATTGTGTCATCTGCCAGAGTGTGTGCTTCTCTGTTGTTATTTTAACTTGCGGAAGTTTTTCTTCCCTTTTTTCAGTACCGGGTGACCGGAACGAATCCTCTCTTTCGTAAATGCCGCTGTTATGTCGGTAATCTTCTCCCCGTCCACACTGACACCTCCTTGCTGCACCGCACGTCTTGCCTCGGATTTGGACGGAACCAACCCGGCTTTCAGCAGCATCGTTATGATATCAATACTTCCTTCCGTAAAATCCTCCTCCGCTATTTCGGTTTCCGGCATGTTTTCTGCGTTTCCTCCCGAAAACATTGCTTTCGCCGCTTCTTTTGCTCTCTCCGCTTCTTCCGTACCGTGTACCATTTCGGTCAGTTCAAACGCCAGTATTTCTTTTGCTTTGTTTAACTGCCCGCCTTGCCATTTCCCCATCTCCTCTATTTCCTCCAATGGTAAAAATGTCAGCATCCGTATACATTTTATTACGTCTTCGTCGGTAACATTTCTCCAGTATTGATAAAATTCAAACGGGNNCAAGCCACACCGCGCCCGCCTGTGTCTTGCCCATCTTTTTCCCTTCGGAATTCAGTAAAAGGGGAATTGTCATGGCACAGGCGTTTTTCCCCAGCTTACGCCGGATCAGCTCGGTTCCGCCCAGCATGTTGCTCCACTGGTCATCTCCGCCGAACTGCAGGTTGCAGTGATATCTTTTGTAGAGCTCAAAAAAGTCATAGCTTTGCATAATCATATAGTTGAACTCTAAAAAACTAAGCCCTGCCGCCAGCCTTTGCTTATAGCATTCTGCCGCCAG
>DBDL01000097.1 GCA_002293545.1 Lachnoclostridium sp. UBA933
TTCCGGCAATTCCTCAAATTTCAAATCCGAACGGATATTATGGCGCGGATACGGCAGCCGCCGTAAAAAAATTTCAGCAGGTATTCGGATTACCGGCAGACGGGATTGCCGGCAAAGTAACATGGTATAATATTTCTGCGATCTATGCCGGGGTCACGAAACTGGCAGAGCTTACGAGCGAGGGCGAGAGAATTGGAATCGNNCAGCAAAGGTACGGATGTCGTGCAATTACAATTTATATTGAATTATATTTCACGGTTTTATCCGACGATACCATCGGTTATACAAGACGGAAGTTTCGGAACCGCAACCAAAAATGCCGTAATGGCATTCCAAAGAACATTTGGAATCAATTCCGACGGAATTGTCGGACCGGTAACATGGAATAAGTTGTATCAAGTTTATAAACAGATTGAAAACAACGTAGAGGTCCCCGGTGTAACACTGCCTCCGCAGGGCGGCTCGGACAGCCAATATCCGGGTGCGCCTTTAAAAGAAGGTTCAAGGGGGAACAGCGTATTATTGATGCAGAAATATCTAAACGCCATTGCGGACAGATATTCGTCTGTCCCAAGGATATCCGAAGACGGGATATTCGGTCCGGCTACGGAAAATGCGGTAATGGCTTATCAAAGACAATTTGGATTAACACAAGACGGCATTATAGGTCCCGCAACATGGAACAGCATTGTAAACACATATAATAACCAAACTGCGCAAACGCCGGGACGACCTGCCTATCCGGGATATTTAGTAGGTCTTGGAACACGGGGGAATAACGTATTGCTTATGCAGCAATATCTGAATCGAATTGCAGACAGATATACTTCAATTCCCCATATTGCGGAAGATGGCGTATTTGGAGCCGGAACGCAAAATGCGGTAAGGGCATTTCAAAGAGTATTCGGATTGGAAGCGGACGGCATTATCGGCTCCATTACATGGAATAAAATTATTGATACGGCAAATACCATGAGGAATGCAAATACCGCGAGGCGCACCAATACCGCGGGGAACACCAATACCACAGGGCGCATAAATACTGCGGGGCGCACAATTAATAAATTCCGATCCGGAGATTATTATAGCGGAATGGCAAATAAAAATAATGGAATTCTTAGCAGTGATGAAGAATATCGTTCAGCAGGAACAGGCAGTTCAAATAGATATAACAATGTAAGGCAGGAAAGAAACTCTTGTAAGTCCTGCAGGCGATATTATTACCATGATAGATGATCAAAATAAAATCTTTGCAAGACAGACCTTTTATAAAACGAAGCGGGTGCATTTTACGGAAGCAGTAGTTTCTGCAGGCACCCGCTTTTTTCATGTACGGGATTATAATCAAGTACAAATACAAATAACCTTGGAGGTGTTTTTGTATATATTAAATAAAGTCAAAGGAAAGCTAAATGAATATAATTCAATAGAGGATTCGCTTGTTAGAAACAAATCAGCGTGGTATAATAACTGTAATTAAAGGAATCGGTGATGAAGTGTGATTAAGGAACGGAAATGCAGTCAATACATAAAGATATGGTCAGAGCAAAGAGATAAGAAAAGGAGGTCAATATGAGAAAAAAAGGAAAAAGAATCCTGACGGTATTGCTCGTGGTATCTATGTTATCCGGTTTTTTGCCGGGGAACATGGTTCCGAATGAAACGTCGGCTGCTGTTGTAACGGATGAATCGGGTGATTGGCAATATGAAATACGGGAATACAGCGCGGCATATGTTTCTATTACGGATGAATTTCAAGCAAGTGCATACGGAGCGGTTATTACAAAATATCTGGGAACAGACGCCAATGTTACCATTCCTGAAAAGCTGGGAGGGTATGAGGTTGTTGCACTGGTGGGAGGTGTGTTTTCAGCTAACCGGGCGATAATTTCTGTCGATATGCCGGACACAGTTATCGAATTATTCGGAAATAGTACATTTAGGAACTGTACCAATTTGAAATCTGTCAATCTCAGCGAAACGCTGTTTGCTATTTCTTCTGCCTGTTTTCAAGGTTGTACGAGTTTGACGGATATTGTTTTTCCGGATAGTATGGCTCTTGTTAATTCATATGCACTGCAAGGGTGTACGTCATTAAAATCCGTTACATTCGGAACAGGAATGGGAAGATATGGAAATTCTACAGGGAATGGGGCGGCAATACAATTCGGTTCCTTTCAGGATTGTATTAATTTAGAAACAGTGACGTTTTATAATCCTAACAAAGGGATAGGCATTTATGGAAGCGGCGCTTCCATGGATCCTGCATTTATGAATACGCCGAAATTATCAACGGTATATGGTTATTCCGGTTCTACGGCAGAAGATTTTGCAAAAGGGAACGGTCTGAATTTTATACCGTTATCCGAAATGCCGGAAAAAACAATTGATTTATTTGTCAGGAAAGACAATACCACTTATCGGAACGTAAAGGTAACAGATGAAAAAGGGGTGACGCTGTCTACAGATATCTTGGGAAAAGTTCGGTTCCCTGTCGACGAATTTATGAAAGATAAAATATATACTTATATTATCAACCTTGACAAACAGTCATATAAATTAGAAATAGAAGGAGCTTCTCTTAAGAATATATCGTTTGAGGAAGCGGACGCAGATCGGGTGAAAGGCGAAGCATTTTATAAATATATTAACTTTCGGACTCTCAAAGTAAATGCGCAAAAAGACGGAGAGCCGGTTCCGGATGCCGATGTCAGATTCGATACAACCGGAGCGGCAGTTCAAAAGACAAATGCGGAGGGAATTGCCGAGTTTTTCTTTTTGGACAGCAAGATGCCGACAGGAATTACCGTAGAAGCAGACGGAAAAGTCTGGAGAAAAGAGCTGGAGGCACATGAGATTCTGTCCGGCGAGATTATCATTGACTGCGGTTCGGAGGATTTAGAGAATCCTTTGATTTCCGGAAAGGTCAGCCATGCGGGGAGCGGGATCAGCGGGGTGATTTTAACCGCACAAAAAGAAAACGGAAATCTGCTTTACGCGAAATCAAAAGTAGACGGTTCTTATCGGTTTATCCTGCCGAAAGAGGACGAGGGAGCGTATACCGTAAAGGTTATTGATTCGGGCGGCTATGATAAAGGAGTTTTAAGAGAAACCGAAAAAGCAGGTGTTGCGGTCGGAAGTGAAGAGAATGATTTTATCTTTGCAGACGGATTCAATTTAAAGGGTACCGTTACCGACACAGGCAATAAACCTCTGGCAGGTGTGAAATTATATCTTGAAGAAGAAAACACGTCGGGACAAAAAGAGAATCCGGTACGTTTTCTTGAAACCAACGAAGCCGGAGAATATTATTTTGCGGCATTGGAGGGCGGAAATTACCGGTTGTCTTATGGATTGACAAACTATATTTACAGCGGAAGCGAGTCAATGGAGATAAACCGGAATATTACAAAAGATATTGTCATGACCGGTTACAGTGTAACCAACCCAAGAAATATCACTTATGATATTACCGTAAAAAGTCCGGTGGAGCATGGAACAAACGGATTGGTTTCTGTCCGGTGCCAGAATAATGACAGCAAAAAATATGAAAACCTTATCCTGGAAGTCAATATTCCGGAGGGTGTAATTATTGAAGATGCCATGCTCGGACAGGGGCAGGACTACATAAAAGAAGAACAGAAAGTAAGGATGCAGGTGGATCTGGGAAGAAAGGGAGATTTAAGCGGTACGGATTCGGTTGTTTTTAGCTTCATGTACCGGTTGGAAAATAATTACTCCAAAAACAAAGTAGTTTTCACGGCATATGCAAGGGAAGAAGCAGCGGTCAGCGATCCGCTGAAAGAGTTTGAGATAACACAGTTTGACTGGAAACGAACAGAAGAATCAAAAACCATAGCACGTAAATCAAGTAATCCTGTTTGGAAATGGTCGGAATTATCAGGGCTGACATTGGGATTAGGTGATGATGACAAGGTATGGGACGGTCAAAACGACCGGTATTTCGACATGTATGCCAGTGATTCCAATATCACGAAGGATTATGCCACTTGGGAATATCACAGCACGAAAGGGGTTTATGATTACCGGAGGTTTCAGTCGGGCTTTACCAGACCGTCGAAATCCTATAACTTTTCCCATATTTTAAGTGAAAATTATGCGGCATATTCGGGAAGCGGAGCGGTATTCCCCATCAATGACGAAATTTTTATGTTTGTATATCCGAAAGGAACCCGGATGAATGACGATAATGCCGGACAGTATTTGGCATTCTGGGGAAGTACGCAGCTAAGTAAGTATCCGGCAAACCGTTTTATGGGTGTTGACGGAAACAATGCCATATGGTACAAAACCTCCGGTGAGATTCCGGCGATCCAGCATTCGGATTATTGGGTATTGGACGGAAGCAGGAACCGGGTTCAGGAGATTATGGATGAGAATACAGATACGACCGAATTTGTCATTGACGTGTTCACTTGTGACTTTGCACAGGGCGGCGGGATGGACAAATTCAACCTGGTATTTACCAACTCGGAAATTCCGGGTTTGGATACCGGAAATACCTCGATGCCTTACGTTGATTTTATCGGACTTGGCCATGCCGATCTGTTCCGGCCGACGCTGACCGGAGATGAGTGTGTGACGGTGGATTTTGTGAAAAGTAATGAATACGAACTCCGGGGAGAATCCATGAAAAATTCACACGTTACCATTATCGGGCTGGACGAGGAGAAAGAGGCTGCGGATTTTGACACTCCCGGCGTGTACAGCGGAGTGGGGACACTTCTTCCTCCGGTTCCGGGAACTTATGCCTTTGTAGCGGTATGTAAAAAAGGAGATGCCGTACAATATTCCAATATCCATGTAGTGGAAGTGATTGAGGAAAAATCCCCGTCAAAGCTCCAACTGACAAGCGCGACATTGGACAGAACGACCGAATACGGACCTAAGCCGTTTGTTACTATTTATACAATGATTGGATCGCATGTGAGAGGAATCGTTGATATTGCCTCGTCATTCAATGAGGAATTAAAAGGAACCGACGAAGTGTATTATAAATTAACCGGCAGCAATCATTCATATGAGGCAGATAGGAATCTGAAAACCTCCGTAAAATTAGAGGACTCAAAAGTAAAATACGTATCGGTTTTTGTTGTGAGAAACGGACGGGTTATTTTTAGTCAGGTTATCGGACAGATTTACATTGGAATCGATCCGAGCGGTTATGTTTATGATAAGCATACCGGAAAACGGATTGAGGGAGCCACGGCAACCTGTTATGTACGGAATGAAAAAGGGGAGTGGGAATTTTGGCCGGCGAAAGATTACGGGCAAATCAATCCGCAGATTACCGATGAGAACGGGAAATACGCATGGGATGTCCCTGAGGGGGTTTATAAGGTGACAGTCAGCAAAGAGGGTTATGAAGATTATGATACACTCAATGACGTTAAGTATGCCTTTGAACCCGGAGTCGAAAGCTCAATCATCATACCGCCGCCAAGGCTGGATATCAACATCGGAATAAAAAATATAGAAAAACCGAATATTACCGACAGTTTTCCTAAGGAGGGAGATACGGTTTCTCCCGATGATATTCTCCGGTTTACCTTTAATAAATCATTGGACGCAGAATCTCTGGCGGGGAATATCCGGCTGGCAAAAGGAAATCAACCGATTGATTTTTCATTCGGAATCAATACAACCCAAGATGTGATTACCGTCATGCCGGAGCCGGTATTGGAAGAAGGGGATTATACGCTTACTTTCACAGAGGGGATTCAGGATTATGTAAAAGAAAAAAACCTGTCGGAAACGGCGTTATCCTTTACGGTTTCCGAACAGGCAGAAGTTCGGAGCGAACCTTTCCGGTTAGAAGAGGAAGAGCTTAACGTCGGAATGAATGACGATATCGTGCTTCATTTTAATCAAAAAATCAAGCTGGGTACAAAGCCNNGACGGAAGTGCCGACAACTATGCGGTAATTGTTTCCGGAAGCGGGGAAAAAACAGAATCCGAACTGGCATTGGGTGAAGACGGAAAGAGCTTGATAATCAAGCCGAAAGAAAATCTAAAGGCGTCCTCTGAATATACGATAACGTTAAGCCAGATTGAAAGTGAAGAAGGATTCCTATTGCCGGTGAAGTCTGTTACCATTCAAACGGCGGAGAAAGTGAAAACTCCTGCGGCAAATCAGGAGAGCGGAAGCCTGCTGCCGGCAGGGAGTGAGATTATTTTTACGTCACTTACCGAAGATGCGGTAATCCGTTACACGACCGACAACAGCGAACCGGACGAATCCAGTAATGAATACCGGGAGCCGATTGTCCTTCAAAATAATACGGTAATCAAAGCGGCTGCCTTTAAAGAGGGGATGGAACAGAGTGAAACGGCGGTATTTACTTTCCTGACCGAGGCGAGGGCATTGGATATTGAGGAAACATCCCGGATTGCGATTGACTATATCCAGGAACGGATTACCGGTTTTATATCAGACGAAAAGTATACAATAAACGGGACACCGTACGTCCCCGCCGATACAAACCGTGCAATAGACGATACTTGGTTCGGCACGGCACTGACAATTATGAAAAACGGGAAAGAAGGGGTTACGATAGACAGCGAGCTTCAGAATCTGAGCATCCCGCAGCGACCGGAGGCTCCGGATTCGTTGGGCGTTGAAGGGAATCGCATTATCGGAGTTACTGCCGCAATGGAATACCGGAATATAGAGGAGGACGAATGGACGGCATGTGCCGGAACACAGATAACCGGATTGAGTGCGGGAATGTATGATATCCGTTTTAAGGCAGTAGCCGGTGTATCATTTGCAAGTCAAATAGAAACCATTAGACTGAGGGAAGTGCTTACGCCGCCCCCGCCGATAAAGAATACCAATTCTCCTTCACCAAAAGAAACCGCATCTCCGGCAGTTACAAAAGAACCGGTTTTAACGGCGGCTCCGGAGGAAACACCGACATTATCTTCACCGAACCGGATATTGAAAATAACTCCTCCGAAAAAACCCTCTTCTGTAAAGGTGAAGAATAAAAAAGGCAAGAAGCTTTTGGTTTCGTGGAAGAAAGTTCCGCAAGCCAATGGTTATCAGGCGGTAATTGCACAGAATAAGAAGTTTACAAAAGCAAAGAAAACCAAAAACACGGCAACGGTAAAATGGACCTTTAAAAAGCTTAAGAAAAAGAAAACTTATTACGTAAGAGTCCGTGCTTACCGAAAGAGCGGGAAACAGAAGATTTACGGGAAGTGGTCGGCCCGGAAGAAAATCAAAATCAGGAAATGATTCGTGGAATATTAAAGCAGTAAGCAGTTAAAATTAAATCAAGAAACGGTCGGGATAAGATGCAGTTTGAAATCAAGTATTCTAAACATTTTGATTTATTATTTCATGTACTTGCCTATCTGAAAGTAGATAATGCATCGGATTTATATGATAAACAATATATTGAACGGATGATGAATGAAAAACAGGGTTTTTATTATGATATTATTTCGGACATTAACACGTTGCAGGATTATTATAATCAGCACTTTGAACGGTTAATGATGATCAATTTTCTTCCGTTTCATGCGGATTCTTATGATCATATGAAAACCCTGTTTCATTCATATGAAAAGTATACGTCCGAAGACTTATCTTGTTTTATAGAACCTTTTATTAAGGTTCTTGATAAAGAAATGGTTTTTTACTTTCATTACTGGGGTAAGTTACATGCAAAGCACAGGAGATTGAGATTATCCATAGAAGAAAACCTGCGGGATAGATTAAGTAAATACTCCTGTATCTTCCGCTTCTATCATAAATCGGTACGAATCTATTTATCTTACAGTATGACGCGAAACGGCAGAGGCTTTAATGGAATACCGTCTTGCTTTTCGGCGGATGTCCCGTTTCCGGGACGGCAGGAAGATGCGGAGGATTTATTCTTTCAAATACTGCATGAGATTACGCATCAATTTACAGACGAATTGTTACGGGCACATATTAACATGCACGACGATTCACATATGCTGTCGGAAAAGCTGGTCTTTCTGGCGGATTATCTTTTGATAAAATCCATTCATAAAAAAGATTTGGACAACTATTTGAAATGGGCAATGAATGATAAAGAAAACGTGGATGAAGCTAAGTTTCTAAGAGAATTTAAAGTAAATGAAAAGATGGAAAAAGAGTTAATCCGGTTAGCGGATAAGATTGTATGTATCAATCGTACAACGGTTTAACGCCCATACACCCCGATGCGTACAAATCTCCGCCCTTTTCTTGATTCGCCGCCGATATCCAATAATTTAGCCCGTCCCAATCCGCGAACGGACAATAAAACGCCTTCACTTAACTCTTTTGCAGGCTGTTTACAGAGTTCATGATTAAGGCTTACCCGTTCGGATTGGATTAAACTTACCGCTTTACTGCGGGGCAGACCATATGCGGCACAAAGAATCACATCAAGGCGCAGGGAGGCTACGGTATTTAATTTTATTTTCAGGTTTTCCGTTTTGGCGGGGATATCGGTTAGCGGAAATTCCGACAGCTTAATTCCGATACGACCGGCTTTCTTTAGTGAATCCATAATATAGCCGCTGATTTCCGGTGTGCAAATCAAAGCGGCGGGGGTTTCTATGATATCTCCGATGGTATTGCGTTCAATCCCCAGTGCCATAACAGCCCCCAGTATATCACGGTGTCCGAGCGGATCCTGCGGACGGCTTTCAATTTTCAATGCACAAAAAAGATCAGTCCGGCTGCATTTACCCCAATCCGGATTCAGAAATACCGCCCGGACCCGCTCTGCACCCTCGTACCCCCCGTCCAGAGAAAAAGAAATATCTTTTCTGTGTGAAAAATAAGTGCCTGTATATCCGGCTTCGGCAGGAGTGAGGAAACGTGAGGAAGCAGAACCTGTTTTCAAGGCTTTTTCGGCTAAATCTTCCATGTGGCGGATTAGTATGTCTTTTTCTTTCATAATGGTATGATATCCTTATATAAAATATTTTTATTGAATTGCCATATGTTTTTTGGTATACTTAATGATAAATAATTATATGTTTTTTGATATATCGAATCCTAAACCGTTGTATCTGTTTTTAGACGGCTTTACAACGATTATACCAGATTTTATCGTATTATTAAAGAGTGATTTGGGGAGTCCGGAATATGAATACGGATATTCCGGGTTACTGTTAATAATTTTATTCTGTATATCAGTGGAATAACTATAATAGATTTTTTTAACAGGAGTTGTATCATATGAAAGTGAAGTTATTTGGCAAGGCAGTATTTACTGTTTGTCTGGTTATAGTTGTCGGAAGCTTATATAGTGTGGATAGATGTTCTGCTATTGAAAAATCTTCCCTCAAAAAAGAACATAAAAAAGTACATACATACCGTATACAAAAACGGATTCACCCCCAATTACCTAAATTTCATTTTAAATTATACGGTTACCGGGAAAAGGGATATACGGGGCAGTATGTAACTGACAAAATAAAAATAAGAAGTAAAGGGAAAATTCTGCAAGTGATTGATTTCACAAAAAATCGAGATAAGGCGTTTCCCTGTCCTCGGTTTTTTTCAAAGAATTTTGGATTTGCCATTGAAGATATGAACTTTGACGGATATAAAGATATCAGAATCATTGAATTTATGCCGCTCTCTCCGAATACTTCTTACTTTGTGTGGACATGGAATCAAAAAACAAATCAATATGTTCAAAATAAAGCCCTTGAAAAATATCCGGCAGCGGAGTTTAATCAAAAAAAGAAAAGAATATATTCATCCGTTCATATTTCAGGCGCAGAGTACAATAATATCACGTACAAGTATATGAATGGAAAACCAGTTAAAATTAAAATGATTAAGACCGGGTTTGTCAATAAAAAAGACTTGAAACATCCTTACAGGATGAAATATAAACGGATTCATGGTAAAATGAAATTGATTATGAAAAGGAAAATATAAATCCATGAATGGAATAATAGATAAGAAAAATACAGATGAGTATAGACAGAGCAGCCGTTTACTGTTATAATTGGAAAAAGAAAGTATTTGCGGGTGTGGTTCAATGGCAGAACGTCAGCTTCCCAAGCTGAAAACGTGGGTTCGATTCCCATCATCCGCTTGCCAAAGCCATAGTAAATACGTGCTTTATTATTCGCTGTGCTGCATTTCGTGTTGCATACAAGAATCAGTGTCCGTGAAAAAGGTGACTTTGGAATCCTTGGGTAAGGGTTTCAGAGTCACCTTTTAAAGTCACCTAGATACGTTCAATATGCTCATCAATGCGTCTTGGAGAATTTTAGAAACATTGACTTGTGCTTTTTCTGCTTCATAGTCTAACCAGTTAGGCAAGGTTACGTTTCTTCGTACCGTTTTATTATCTGTTTTTCTACGATATTCCATAAAATCGACATCAACCAGTGAAACATAATTAATACCCTCATTTGAAAATGTGCCTTTTTCTGATTGAACCGTTTCAAGATTTGATGGTTCGGGAATTTTAATCTGATCATCTTCATAAGAAATCACTTTTAATCCTATTGCATCCCTAGCCATTTCTATTGCATCCGCCATGTTTTTTCCCTCTGTTAAGATTTCCAAGTCTGGAACTTCTACAAGTACAATATTATTTGTTTGAGTAAGAATAACAGGATAAACTTTTTTCATTAAATCTCGCTGTTTCATAGTAGTTTACCTCTTTCATATTTATTATTATACACATTTAATACACATCTATCAAGCAATAATCAAAGCTTTTTTAACTATTTTTTCCTCATTAACAATAGATTTCGTGTTGTATTTTATATTGTACAGGCAGGAAAAATATGATATAATGGAGAAAAATTTTTACCAGTCAAGAATAATAAAGCCAAAACAAACAACGTAGTTTAGGGAGAATGGTGGGAAGTGACGGGAAAACATGAAAAATATGTAACAGCGAAGCACAAGAAAATCAAAGAAAAAACTCAAGCATTGAGGTAGGAGGTACGTATGAAAAGAGTCAAAAAGATTGTCACTATGTTATTATGCCTGTCGTTATTAGGCAGTCATTTTTCTGTAGCCGGTGCCGCAGACGAAACAGATTTAAAGAATTGGACAATAAACACCAGATATTATATGGATCACAAATCCATGAAGCTGGAACTGGGCGGAGTAGAAAAAGCACAAGAGGCAACCGTTATCATAACGAAAGAAGATTCTGAAGAAGTGCTTATTGAAATTCCGTTTTCCATAACGAGTGCATCAGAAACTTTTGATCTGGCATATCCGGGCGGCAAGTCTTTAACAGCGGGGAAATATATTATTTCCATTAAAGATGAAGAAGGAAGACAAAGAGCATCTTCTTCGGGGGAGGTGCCGTTTCATTATTTTTATATAGACTATGGAACGACGGCATATCCTTTGGTGTTACAAGGAACGCTCGAGTATGATTCTTATTCCGCACATGCCACGAAAGTATCGGTTGAAGCGGGATTTCAAACATATGAGGGAACGATTAATGAAGAAGGGGAATTTTTTGTTGAGTATCCGCGTCAAGAGCCGGGAAAGATCGTAAAATTAACCATTGCGGATGATTATGGGTGCTATCGGTCAGAAGAATATACGGTTAAGGAAAGAAAATCTGCCGTACCAAATATCCATGTTTACAGAGAAATGGTAGCAACGGATCGTTGGATTGCCCTGCCTTCAGACATGAGGTTATGTGCGGAGATTGACGGCAATATCTATTACAGTGAATACGGGATTGATACGAACAGCGGTGATGCAGAGATTCTCATATCATATCCGGTAATTGATAAGGATATATCAGAAATATCAGTTTGGGTAGAAAGCAAATATGATGACTCCATTGAAAAGGAAACGTTTGAGATAGAAGATTGTCTGCTTAACGACTGCGGCTATAACTATGTTTTGTATCCCGAAAAGGCGGTAGGTGACGTAAAAGCAAATCAAATAGGACAAATTCCAACGAAAGTATCAACAACAATAAACGGAAAAGAATATAGTTCTTCCATAAACGCTGACGGAACATTTGAACTGGCATATCCTAAGCAAAAGGATGAAACCAAGTTAATACTGGTTTTTTCTGATGATCACGGGTGTTCTTGTCAAGTAAATGATAGGTCTGTTAATAATTATTATGAAGACGAAATATATTCTTTCACCGCATTTCCGAATAGAGTTGAATGCGACTATGGATATGGTGGCAGTTCTGCGAAAGGAGATCGGTTATATGCTTCTGTCGGAGGGAAAACATATTCAAGTGCAGCCGCAGTGCAAGGGAAAGAGGTTTTAACAGTATCCTATCCTCGTCAAGCGGTAGGTACTGCCGTCAAGGTATGGATCCGAAATGACAATACAACCCAGATATCAAAGGTATTTACGGAAAAAATAGAGTCAAAACCTTATGATATTACAGTCAATGAAAGAACAGCCTCAATCAGCGGAAGAGTATATTTAAACGGAGAGTATGATCTTACCAATAATGTATCTTCCGTGTATACGATTGTCAAAGGGAAGAAATATCCTTGTTCCATTAAGCGGCGCGTTGTTACAGAGGATGAAGAGGATTATTATGATTACTATGAAGGTGATATTTACTATTATTTTCAAGGGAAATATCCCAAACAGCATGTTTATGATACGATAAAGCTTGTCATAGAGGATAAAGACGGGTATAAAATAACGAGAAATGTTATTTTAAGACCTTTCCCATTGAAATGCAAACTGGATAAAATACATTCCGGACTTAAAAAAATTTCCGGAAAAACTGTAGGCGGTTCCAGCGTGTGGGTTACGTATAATAAAAAAACATACAAAGGAAAAGCAAAGAAAAATGGTAAATTTTCAATTAAAGTGAAGCCTTTGAAAGCGGGAAAAGAAGTATCAATATCAATAGAGTCACAGGAAGGATATAATTATACAAATGTGATTAAAGTAAAAGTTGCCTCTTCCCGCGTTTCGTTACGGAAAAATGTGTTCAGAGGAAGCGGCTCTGTTGCGCTGACGGTTTCCAAAGGACAAAAAGGTGACAGACTTTCCGTAAAAATAGCAGGGAAAACATATACCAAAAAAATAAAATCAAATAAGAAAAAACAATCGGTCAGTATACGGTTAAAAAGGAGGGGAACCGCCGGATCAAAAATTTCCGTTTTGTTAAAAGACCGGTTTGGAAAGAAGAAAGATACTTACAGGGATATCGTATATTATTCAAATAACATAACCGTAGGGATGTCCGAAAGAAATGCCGCTCTCACAACATGGGGAAAGCCGGACCGCAAGAATAACTTTGGAACCGGTGCGATACAATGGGTGTTTGAATCCTATGGGACAACTCTTTATGTTTATATCAGAGGCGGAAGGGTTTCGAGTATACAAAAATTGAATTATCATTAATATATGTTAAGTCTGTTCGGATTATTTGCCAAAGTATAATTGCAGCAGGGGATTATCACAGAAACCGTGTAATAATCCCCTGTTTGTTCTAATCAGGAATGTCTGTCATGCCTGTCATTACTTCTCCAAATAAACAAACCGAATCCCCGCATGATCAATTTCTTCCCGAAAGTCTTTATACCCTGCTGTCTTATATAGATACAGATTCCGGTCACTTTTACAACTGGTGTAAAGCTCATACCGTTTATCCGGAAAGGAAGTTTCGATTGCCGACAGCAACCGTTTCCCCAGACCTTTTCCTTGATAATCCGGGTGAACCATCAATTTCCCGATATATACGGTGCCGTCTTTTTCATGCGCCCTGACCGAGCCGATGATTTTATCATCCTGCATGGCTTTCAGAATCCGGCATTTATCGTATTCATCCAGAAGCTCCTCCAGTGTCTGTGTCAACGGCTGGATTGTAAAGTCGTTATGAATTTTTGCCTCGCTTTGATAGGCATCACGCTGAAGCTTTAAAATTTCTTCCATGTCCGATATTTCGGCACAAGTGATATCAGGTGACTTTATGTTCTCCATGTTGTGTTTCGGCAAATGTGATGAATGGTTTGCTTCCTCAAAATCAGTAACTTCTCTGTCATTTCTTCTCATGCCGTTTCTGCCCCCTATGATATAATAATATCGGTACCTATTGAAATGTTTTCGGGTCGGTATAGCCGGGTTTCACATATACGTTGTCTTTGTCTTTCACACAATCATTATAGACGCCCTCCCAATCGCTGAAAGAATATTCTTCCACCGATACGGAAATATATTTTTCCGGTTTTCCCATTGTCTTATTGACAATCGCGGCAATTTGCTCTGCGGCTTCCTGAAGTTGTTTTTCGGAAGGACCGCTGATTGTTTTAATTACTACATGAGGCATAAAGTATCAACTCCTTATATTTTTAAAATCTTCCAGTGTGCATCCCTTAGATGTGATCCTTGTTTCCAACTGTTCTTTGCAGCCGCTTTTCCCGCTTTGGGATACCATGTTGACAGATACCTTTTTCCCGCTTGGAAATTGTTCAATCAAACGGTTCACGGCAGGCGGCGGGTTGTTTGCCCAAATAGGGGAGAACAAAACCAAACAATCGTAGGAATTCATATCGGCGGCAGGTTTTTGAATCCCCCATGATTTTCCTCTCATGGCTTTCAGACACCCGGAGGTATAAGCCTTTAACTTATTGGGGCGTTTGGCATCTTTGATTTCCGCAATATCGGCGGATTCTTTTTCAGCATGGTCTTTTGCCAGTTTCCCGGCGTGTCCGGTATAAGAGTAAAAAATTACGAGCGTTTTCATTTTGTTCACACGACCTTTCTATTGATATAGTTTATTTAAAAGACTTTCCATGTAATTGGAAGGCTCTTCGGTATCGCGGTATTCAAGCGGAGCAGTATCTTCGCCTGCCGGACTGTCATTTGCGGCGGCATCTTTCATACTGAGGCGGATACGGTCGCCCTCAATGGACAAAATTTTAACTGCCGCCGTATCGCCTAGGCGTACAATTTCCTTTGGTGATTTTATAAAATGATCGGTTATTTGAGAAATATGAACCAGACCGGTAAGTCCCTCGCCGATATTTACAAAAACACCATAGGATTCTATCCGTTCAATCGTTCCGTTCAGAATCGTTCCGGGGACGAGGCGTTCGATTTTCTGGTTGTTTTCCAAAACGGCTTTTTCTTTTTCGGGAATCTTGGAAGAAAGCACCAGCTTCTGGTTGTCTTTATCTACTGTAATAAGGACTGCTTCTACTGTTTTTCCAAACCATTCGGCGGTGTCTTCCACGTATTGCATGGAAAGGTGGGAAGCAGGGATAAATCCGCGCATCCCTTTGATATAAACGATCGCACCGCTTTTCACAACGTCAGTAATTTTTACGGAAAAGACAGTGTGTTCCTCCATATCAGATTTTAATTCTTCCCATATATGCATCTCGTTTGCCTGCCGGAGAGAAAGAAGTACATGACCGTTATCATCTTCCGGTTCCAAAACCATGACAGTCAGCTCCTGACCGATTTTGATTTCCTCTTTGAGAAGATACCCCGGATCATTGCTGCATTCTTTCGGAGGAATCATTCCGCCGATATAATAATTCAGGTCCGCAGATACCCCGTCATCCGAAACATCGGTTACAATGCATTTTATAATATCACCTTCTTTAAGCGGTGTAAACGAACGGTCAATATCCTTTTTAAAATCATCCATTGTCAAATCATCCATATAATAATCTCCCTTGTAAATATATTTGTCATGACCTTGATTAATGAAAACGAATTTGTTATAGTTTTCATAGACGTGTCTGCCTGACAACACACAAACATCATAACATACGGACACAGATTTTAAAAGAACAAATATTGGTGAGGTGCCATATGGGAGGTGCTATATGAAAACAGACATAAAAATCAGGACAATGACAAGCAGCGATTATGAAAAGGTATTTCCCTCTGGCTGAATACTGCCAGCGTTGGATTAAACAACATAGATGATTCCAAAGAGGGGATCCATAAAGCGGCACTTTTGGTTTTCAGGGAAAATGAAGCCGGGAATGGGTTCTGGGGGAAAAGGGGCTTTGTTCAACGAACGGATGTGAATTACCGGAGTAAAACATTTACTGAAATGACATATATAAAATAACAGATAAAGGAGAGAACGATAGTGTCCAATCTGAAATTTGGAATGCCTGCATTAATCGAAATAAAATCAATAGAAGCCGGTGCCTCGCTCTGTCATGAACTGGGACTTGATTTTATCGAGCTTAATATGAATCTGCCGATGTATCAAGCCGGAAACATGAACGTGAATCAGCTTAGTAAACTTTCTGAAAAATATAGTATTGGTTATACGATTCATTTGGAGGAGAAGCTAAATCCGTTTGATTTTAATGAGCTGACGGCAGCCGCCTATAGGGAAACAGTATTAAAAACCATAGAGATTGCCAAGCGGATTTCGGTGCCGGTTCTCAATATGCATCTTGCCGGCGGTGTATACTTTACATTGCCGGATAAAAAGGTTTATTTGTTTGAAGAATACCAAGACGATTATCTGCAAAAAGTAACGGCGTTCCGGGAAATGTGTACGAACGCAATCGGGAATGAAAATATAAAGATATGCGTAGAAAACTGCGGGGATTTTGCTCGTCCGAAAGCGGATTATTTCAGCAGGGGTTTAGAAATATTATTGGAGAGCCCTGCCTTTGCCTTGACATTTGACATTGGACACAATGCACACGCCGGTTATTCCGACGAGCCGGTTATTATGAATCATGCGGGCAAGCTTTTTCATTTTCATATTCATGACGCTGGCGGAAAGAAGATTCATCTTGCATTGGGGGACGGGGAAATAGACTTGGATAAATATATTCATTTAGTAAAAAGATATCACGCTCGTGCCGTAGTGGAGGTTAAAACAATTGAGGGGTTACGGCGTTCGGTGACATGGTTGGGGGAAAATGGGCATTTGTAAAGACGCATGTAAAAATAAGAATATCAAAAAGATGCAAATGGGTCCACAAATAAAAACACGAACGAATACACAAACCAAGAAGCAAATTCTTGACTTTTCTAACCAATCAGTGTATAATTATTTTTTTAATTCACTATGAACGTACGATAAACAGCATACAGGATAAATACACAAATCCAGAATAGTATAAGAAAGAAGAACGGTCATGACAATTATTGATTTACTTGAAAGAAACAGCAGATTGTACGGGGATGAAATCAGCTTGGTAGAGATTAATCCGGCGGTAAAAGAAATCAGGAGGGTGACTTGGAAAGAATATGAGCTGACCGAGCCGAACCCGTCCTCTTATTACCGGAGAGAGATATCATGGCATGTATTTGATGAAAAAGCCAATCGTTTTGCCAATCTCCTGATATCACGGGGGATTGAAAAAGGCGATAAGGTAGGCATATTATTAATGAACTGTCTGGAATGGCTGCCGATTTATTTTGGTATATTAAAAACGGGTGCCTTAGCGGTTCCTTTGAATTTCCGTTATGATTCGGATGAGATTGAATATTGTGTGAATCTGGCGGATGTGGATATATTGGTGTTCGGACCGGAATTCATCGGACGGGTAGAAGAAATCGCGGATAATATCATTACCAACCGTCTTTTGATTTATGTGGGAGAAAACTGTCCGACCTTTGCGGAAGACTATCGGTCAATGACCGCGAACTGTTCCAGTAAACCGTTAGGAACACAGTTGACGGAGCAGGACGATGCCGCAATTTATTTTTCTTCGGGAACGACAGGTTTTCCGAAAGCCATTTTGCATACCCATGAAAGTCTGCTCCATTCCTGCAGAGTAGAGCAGAATCATCATGGACAAGTCAGGGAAGATGTTTTTTTGTGTATTCCGCCCCTTTATCATACCGGCGCGAAAATGCACTGGTTCGGTTCGCTGTTGTCCGGCAGCAAGGCGGTTTTGTTAAAAGGCACGAAACCGGCATACATACTGGAAGCGGTATCCAAAGAAAAATGTACGATTGTCTGGCTTTTAGTGCCTTGGGCTCAGGATATTGTGGAGGCTGTTGAAAGCGGGGAACTGAAGCTTGAAGATTATGATTTGAAACAGTGGCGGCTGATGCATATCGGGGCACAGCCGGTACCGCCCAGCCTGATCCGTGAATGGAAAAAGCTTTTCCCGGAGCATGACTACGATACGAACTATGGGTTAAGTGAATCCATCGGTCCGGGTTGCGTACATTTAGGCGTGGAGAATATTCACAAAGTAGGGGCAATCGGAAAAGCCGGTTACGGATGGGAAACGAAAATCGTTGCGGAAAATCACGAAGAAGTGAAAAGAGGAGAGGTCGGTGAACTGGCGGTTAAAGGTCCCGGCGTTATGACCTGTTATGTAAAAAACGAGGAAGAAACAGAAGAGGTTTTGGACAAAGGCTGGTTATATACGGGAGATATGGCAATGGAAGATGAAGACGGATTTATCTTTTTGGTTGACCGAAAAAAAGATGTGATTATCAGCGGCGGAGAAAATATCTATCCGGTTCAGATCGAGGATTTTTTGCGTCACTGCAATGCCGTCCATGACGTGGCGGTCATCGGTATTCCCGATAAGCGTCTGGGGGAAACGACAGCAGCTATTATTGAATGCAAGCCGGGTATGTCATGCACGGCAGAAGAAATCAATACCTTCTGCGGAAAACTGCCGCGGTATAAAAGACCTCACAGTGTTTATTTTGATGAAATTCCCCGGAATCCTACCGGCAAAATAGAAAAGCCGAAGCTGAGAGAGAAATATTGCGGGAATCGTCTGGTGGAAGCACAAGTAAAAGGATAGAATTTAAAAACGAAAGGAAAATAAAATTATGGCAATCAAATTAATTATGCTTTTGGTGTTTTTTGCAATTATGATTTATATCGGATTCTACTGCCGGAAACATGCGACGGACGTGAATGGCTTTGTTTTGGGCGGCAGGAATGTAGGACCGTGGCTGACCGCCTTTGCTTACGGCACTTCCTACTTTTCCGCAGTTATTTTTATCGGATATGCGGGGCAGTTTGGCTGGAAGTACGGAATTGCATCTACTTGGATCGGGATTGGCAATGCGTTGATTGGTTCGATGATGGCATGGGTGATTTTGGGACGAAGAACGCGGATTATGACCCAGCATATAAGCAGTGCGACAATGCCGGAGTTTTTTGGGAAACGCTTTCACAGCAACGCATTGAAAATCGGGGCTTCTATCATTGTCTTTGTTTTTCTGATTCCTTATACCGCTTCCCTGTATAATGGGTTATCCCGTTTATTCGGAATGGCGTTCGGGATTGAAGATTATACGATTTGCATTGTTATTATGGCTGTTTTGACCGGTATTTATGTGATTGCCGGCGGGTATATGGCGACTGCCGTGAATGACTTTGTTCAGGGTATTATCATGTTAGTTGGTATTGTGGCGGTAATCGCAGCCATTTTACATGATAACGGAGGCTTTACAACAGCATTAAACAGTCTTGCGGAGGTCAGTGACGGAACGGTAACAACCCAGCCCGGTGCATTTGCTTCCTTTTTTGGTCCGGACCCGCTGAATCTTTTTGGCGTTGTGATTCTGACGTCACTGGGTACCTGGGGACTTCCCCAGATGGTACAGAAATTTTATGCAATCAGCAGTGAAAAAGCCATTTCAAAGGGAACGATTATTTCAACATTTTTTGCATTGGTGATTGCCGGAGGATGTTATTTCCTCGGAGGGTTCGGCAGACTTTACAGTGACAGGATAGATGTGGCAGCGGAGGGTATGGATGCGATTATCCCTGTTATGCTGTCGGATATGGCACCGGTTTTAATGGGCTTGGTGGTGATTTTAGTTTTGTCGGCGTCGATGTCTACCTTATCCGCATTGGTAATGGCTTCAAGTTCCACATTAACGTTGGACCTGATAAAAGAAAATTTTGTGAAAAATATGAGCCAGAAGAAACAGGTTTATTTAATCAGAATTTTAATTGTGGTGTTTGTTATTATATCCGCAGTGATTGCAATATTCCAATTCAAAAGTAAAAATACATTTATCGCACAGCTTATGGGCATATCATGGGGTGCGCTGGCGGGTTCTTTCCTTGCGCCGTTTTTATACGGATTGTATTGGAAACGTGTTACGGCACCGGCTGTTTGGGTCAGCTTTATATTTGGTTCCGGACTGATGATCCTAAACCTGTTTTTTGCAAAACAGTTTCCGGTCATTTTACAGTCGCCGATTAACGTTGGCGCGTTCGCTATGCTGGCAGGTCTGTTAATTGTCCCGGTTGTCAGTATGCTGACAAGGAAACCGGACGCCGAAAGAGTAAATCATATCTTTGCCGGATATGAGAAAAAGGTTCAGGTTCCGCAGAAAGAGGATTTAGGGGAATAAATATATATGTGCGGGAAAAATAAAAGGACGCGGTTATCTTTGGGAGTGCAATACTCCCGATTCAACGCGTCCTTTGCTTTTTGCCGGTCAGATGACAGGAATGGGTTTTCAGACACACCCTAATTCAAATGACAGCAAAGCCGCATTACCGCCCCCTTTATATTTGAAATAGAGGGCATGAATACCATCTGGAATTGCGATTTCCGCAGAAAATTCCGTCCATATATTCGTAAACTCAACAGGGATATTTCCTAAAGGGCTGTCTTCCGGTGACAGTTTTATCTCAAACATACCGTTGCAATATCCGCGTGTCTTTATGGTTACTTTTTTAATCCCTTGACATGCAAAGTATTTAAAGCCGATGATAACAGAGTCTGTTATATCTGCGATATAGCCGGGTTCTTCGTCACCGTCTTTGCCATCCTGTGTGATTTTAGGGGCTTTTTCACCGGTTTCCTGATCTGCATATAAATTACATGCGATATAAGCCGGGTAGTACCCGCGTCCGACCAGTGGTTTTCCGTTACCGCCCATGGAGGTCATCTCCGTTTGATTGATTTTCCCGTTTTGATTGATATCAATGCATTCAATACATCCCTGTCTTGAAAACCATGTACCGTTTGTTTGTCTATGATAAAAAACATACCATGTCCCATTCATATCAATGATGCTTCCATGATTATTCCCGTCAGGATAGATTCGTTGTGCCGCAGGCTTATAAGAATCAATATTTAAATCACAATTGCTTACGATAACGCCGCCGTATTGAAAATCTTTTGCCGGAGATTTACTTGTTGCGTAACACAGTTCGTTCATTAAAACCGATGAATATATGAAATAATACATATCGCCGTGTTTTCTTATGGAAGAAGCCTCAAAAAATTCATGTCCCTCAAAAGACGTGTTTTTGCCATAACAGCCGCTGGGGACAATCACAGCAGGTTCTTTCATAACTGTCAGCATATCTGTTCCGAGTACGGTCACCATAGACCCCGGCGCAGATTTATCTTTCTGATTGCAAAAACCGGTATATAGATATGTAACATCTCCTTCTGTCAGCACACCCGGATCGAACTGCGGTCTGTCTTCTGCGCGCTCCCCCAGCCGTACGCCGTCCGGATAATGCACATATCCGTAAAATTCATAGGTGCCGGCAGGAGAATCACATACGGCAACGGATACAACAGGAACTTTATCAAGTACATAATATAAATAATACCGACCGTCCTGCCCGACCGTTACATCCGGTGCATAAAGACACATCCTGCCGTCAGGGTTCAGCGGATCGTCCGTTTTTTTATAGATGACCCCTTCATATCTCCAATCACTTATGTCATTAACCGGGGCTGACCAGCAAACATAATCGTTTAAGCAAAAAACATGTCCGTTAAACCGGTCATGTGAGCCGTATACATAAACCCTGCCGTCAAAGACATGGGGTTCTCCGTCAGGAATGTATTCCCACGACGGAAGATAAGGATTGAAACATTGATTTTTCATTGATTTGAATATCCTTTCCATAAATTTATATAATCCGTTTTTATAGGATGGATTGCTGTTTCTGATAATTTTTTGGAGTATATCCTGTGGTTTTCTTAAAAGAAGTAATGAAATTTGAATAGTCACTAAATCCGGATTGATAACAAGCTTCGGTTACATTTTTACCCTCAGATAATAATGCTTTTGCTGTTGCGATCCGACGCAAATGGAGATAATTGAATATTGTAGTTCCGGTTTCTTTTTTGAAAATATGACAAAGATAGTATTTGTTCAGTGATAACTGTTTAGATAGGGATTCCAAAGTGATTTTCTCTAACAGGTGTAATTCTAAATAATTGACAATATTGTTGATTTCCGTCGAATATTCATTCGGAAGCGTACTAGTGTGTTTTTTATACAAATTATTTATAATAACCAGAAGCTGAAGAAGATAAGTTTCTAAAAGCAGTTCTTTTCCGGCGGATGAATAATCTTCAGATTCACAAATATGATTGTATTGACGAATAAAGTAGCGTATTTGCGCGCTGTCTAACATCATTAAGTTGTTCTCACCGACATTGCGGTTTTTAAAGCAAGAAGTCAAATCAAGTTCGCTCGAAGGATATTTTGTAAAAAAGTTTGGCGGTATATGAATATAGATTCTTTTGTAATCCATGCTGCCGACATTAATAATCTTATGAATCTCCAGGTCATTTATTACCAGAAGAGCACCCGTCTTAATATGGTAACAGGATTGATGAATATAAAAATTCATTTCACCCTCCAATAAAAGAAACAACTCATAAAAATTATGAAGGTGAAAATCTTTTACATAAGAATGTTTTGAATACAGCATCTTATGAGTAATTTTATCTGAAAATTCTTGAATCATAAAATCTCCCCTTTGTGAACAGCAATATTCACAAGAAAATCCACAATAATGACAAAGATATTCTTTATAATATATTATAAAATTAATGTAGAAAAATTGCAAGCAGAAAATGCTGACTGAAAAATGAAGTTGTTTTGTTGTCGTTTTGCAGAAAGCAGTCCGTATAATAGAAACTTTCTATCAGACAAAAGAGGAGGCAGGAAAATGCTTTGTGTGGCAATAATCGGTTGCGGAGGAATCTCTCCGCAGCACATCAAGGGATATCTGGAATTTTCAAGTCAATGTCGTATAACGGCACTTTGTGATATTTATCCGGAAAAAGCTCAAAAGCAAAAAAACGCATTTCTATTAAACGATGCCAAAGTTTATTCATCATATAAAGAAATGCTGCAGCATGAAAAATTAGATGTTGTCAGTATATGTGTACCGCCTTATATCCATGCAGAGATTGCCGTTTATGCTATGGAAGCAGGCTCAAATGTATTAGTGGAAAAGCCAATGGCTGCGTCTTTGGAAGAATGTGACAGAATGCTGGAAACGGAAATCAGAACAGGTAAAATACTTGGTGTGATTGCACAGAATCGATTTACGGCTCCGGTTTGGAATTTAAAACAAATTATAAATTCAGGTGTGATTGGGCGTATTTTATTTGCACAAATTGATTCTCTATGGTGGCGGGGACATGCTTATTATGATTTGTGGTGGCGGGGCTGTTGGGATAAAGAGGGCGGCGGATGTACATTAAATCATGCGGTGCATCACATTGATATGCTTGGATGGATAATGGGACGTCCGAAGAAAGTAACAGCAATTCTTGCTAATTTGGCTCACGACAATGCCGAAGTAGAAGATCTTTCCATAGCGGTTATGGAGTATGAAAAAGGAGCTATGGCACAAGTAACCAGTTCTGTTATCCATTACGGAGAGAAACAGGCTTTGAAATTCCAGGGTGAATATGCTTCCATATCCGCGCCATGGGATGTACATACATTTCGTTCCCAGGAAAACGGGTTTCCCGAAGATAATTCAGAGTTGGAAGAAAAAATAAAAAAACAATATGCGGGTTTGAAGAAGTTGGAATATGAGGGACATACCGCGGAAATTGCGGATTTTCTATGGGCGGTTAAGGAAAACAAACGGCCGTTGATACAAGGCAAGGATGGAAGATTAACGATTGAATTGGTTTCTGCTATTTATAAAGCGGGTTTCACAGGAGCTGCAGCTGAATTGCCGCTAAAAGAAAATGACCCATTCTATACCGCAGCAGGGATTCGAAATAACATAAGAAAATTTAATAGAAAAGGTAAAAGTGTTGAGAATTTTACAGACAATAAAATATCATTGTAAAGCAAAATCGAAAAGTCATAAACAGCGGAACGGAGGAACGTATGCAATCAATGGACGGAATGAATTATCAGCCGATCGGGAAACCAAAACCGGTAGTAAAGCCGGGAGAGTTCAAATTTGCGGCAATGCATCTTGATCACGGACATATCGGAGGTATGTGCAATGCGCTTATTGAAGCAGGTGCGGTCTTAAAATATGTATATGATACAAATATGCAAAGAGGAAAGGATTTTGTGAAAAAGTATCCGGGAGCAATATGGGCAGAGAGTGAAGAAGTTATTTTAGAGGACCCGGAAATTCAGATGGTTGCAGCAGCGGCAATTACGTCAAAAAGATGCGAGGTAGGGCTTCGGTGCATGAATTCCGGAAAAGATTATTTTACCGATAAAGCACCCTTTACGACATTGGAGCAATTAGAAGCGGCAAAGAAGAAAGTAAAGGAAACAGGGAAAAAATATATGGTTTATTATTCCGAACGTCTGCATGTGGAAAGTGCTGTATTTGCCGGAAAATTAATTCAAAAAGGAGCAATCGGAAAAGTAGTGAATGTATTGGGACTGGGACCGCACAGACTGAATGCGGGCAGCAGACCCGCATGGTTTTTTGAAAAAGAGTCGTACGGAGGAATCTTATGTGATATTGGCTCACATCAGATCGAGCAGTATTTATATTATGCGGATGCAAAGGATGCAAGAATCAGCTACAGTCATATTGCCAATTACAATAACCACGGCTATCCGGAATTGGAGGATTTTGGAGAAGCGATGCTAGTCGGTGACAATGGGACAACGAATTATTTTCGCGTTGATTGGTTTACTCCCGACGGATTATCTACATGGGGGGATGGGCGTACAATCATTCTCGGTACAGAGGGTTATATAGAACTGCGGAAATTTATTGATGTTGCGGCGGGGGATGGCATCGGGGACAAATTGATTTTGGTAGACCATAAAGGAGAACATGCTATTGAATGTCATAATACGGTCGGATATCCATTTTTCGGAGAGTTGATTCTGGACTGTATCAATCGGACAGAAAATGCGATGACACAAGAACATGCATTTAGGGCGGCCGAGCTGTGCCTGCAATGCGAAATAAAAGCGGAGAAGATTTATGGCTTGGATGGATAGAAAATATAGAGTACAAGAACAAAGGAGGATTTTATGAGAAAATCAGCAATTAAAATCTGTGGAAAAAGGATATGGATACTATTATTAACATTTGCTTTAACAATAACATCCATAAATATAACTCCTTTTTGGACAGAAGCGGCGGGAAAGAAAAAGGTGGAAAGCATAACGGTCTTAAAACCGCAAATTTCAAAGCTAACGATGCAAAAGGGAAGTAAGTTTCGATTAAAAGTAAAAGTTCTTCCGAAAAAAGCATCAAAAAAACTAACTTATAAGTCAAACAAAAAATCGGTTGTTTCGGTTTCCCAAAAAGGAGTTTTAAAAGCCAGAAAAACAGGCTCTGCGGCAATCACTGTGAAAGCGTCTGATGGGAGTAAGAAAAGGGCGAAAATCAATGTTACCGTAGTAAAATCATTGAAAAAAGTAAACAGGGTTACCTTGAAACCCAAGAACACTACATTGTATTTAGGCGGAAGTATCAGCAGGAAAACGGTTAAGTTGTCTGCGGTAATTTTGCCTAAAAAGGCAACGGTAAAAAAGGCGGTATATGTATCTTCAAACAAATCCGTTGCTTCTGTAAATAAGAACGGCATTGTAACAGCTAAGAGAACCGGAAAAGCCGTTATTACCGCTTATGCGGCAGACGGATGGGGAAAAAAGGGCGTTTGCAGAATAGAAGTAAAGAAAGAACCAATAAAAACACCAATTCCTAAAAAATCGGCAATGCCAACAGAAACATCCCAGGAAACACCGTCGGTTACAGAAACACCCTACATAACGCCGCCGGTTACAGAAACACCTTATATAACACCGCCGGTTACAGAAAAACCGTCGGAAACACCGACCGCATTACCAAAACAAACCACTGATCCGAATACTTTTGTTATTGCCTCTGATAAAGAAGCAGTGCAAATATATCTTGACGAGCAAGGGGAAGATTATGACGGTTTGAAACTGATTGCAGATTCATTTGCAACAGATGTGGATTTAGTCGCGGATGCAGTACCAAGTATTATTACAGACAAAACAAAAATAGAAGGCACACCAATTATCGCAGGCAGCATTGGCAACAATGAAGTCATTGATCAATTGATTGATGATAATAAAGTAAATGTCAGTGCAATTAAGAATAAATGGGAAACTTATCAAATATCTGTGATTGAAAATCCGATGGAAGGAGTAGACAGGGCACTTGTTATTATCGGCAGTGACAAACGCGGTACGATGTATGGAATTTTTCATATTTCGGAAATGATGGGAGTTTCTCCTTGGGTTTATTGGGCGGATGTAATGCCGAAAGAAAAAGAAACCGTTTCCTTTACTCTTTCCGAGCTTTCCGTAACCTCCAAGGAACCTTCGGTAAAATACCGCGGCATTTTCTTGAATGATGAAGAACCCTCTCTTGGGACATGGGTTCGGAAATTTATGAAAAACAGGGGCGGAAAATTCAATGAATATTTTTATGATCACGTATTTCAATTGATTATTCGTNNATGTGGGGCTCTGCATTTAATACAGAGGGTGCGGATACTCCGATTGCCAGTGCGGAATTAGCAGATAAATATGGCGTGATTATGGGAACATCTCATCATGAACCAATGATGAGAGCACATAAAGAATGGACAGACGGAAAATCAAATTATGGAGGAGAATGGAATTATTCGACAAATAGACAGGGATTACAAAAGTTTTTTAAGGAAGGTGCGGAACGAAACGGTCAATATGATAATGTTATTACGCTTGGTATGCGGGGTGACGGTGATGCGCCTATGTTGCCGGCAGAGAGTACATTAAAAGAAAATATCGATTTATTGAAAGAAATTATTACCGACCAAAAGGAGATATTAAAGGATTATAATTTGGAGAACGAACCGACCGTGCTTGCTTTGTATAAGGAAGTAGAGGACTATTGGCACGGCGACAGCGAAACAGCCGGCTTAAAGGAATGGGAAGGTGTTGACGACAGCATTGCATTATTAGCGGAAGATAATTATGGGAACCTTCGTACTCTGCCAACGAAAGAGAACCGAGAGCGCAAAGGCGGATGGGGGATGTACTATCACTTTGATTACAATGGTGCCCCGACTTCCTATCAGTGGCTGCAAACCGTACAATTGCAAAAAATATGGGAACAAATGAGTATGGCATATGATTATGGTGTACAGGATATGTGGATTGTTAATGTCGGAGATTTAAAACCGATGGAATCGGCAATCTCATATTTTATGGATATGGCATGGGATTTTGAACAGTGGGGAACAAAAAATGTCAACAGTACGGAAGAATATATGGAGAAATGGGTAAAAGAGCAATTTGGTCATTATACGGATGATAACGGAATTGATGATATCAAATCAATGATATCTGAGTATCTCAAATTAAACACCGGCAGAAGACCGGAGAATGTTTTTGGTAATACCTATAGTATTGATAACTACAACGAGGCTATGATTATATTAAATCGGACAGAAAAGCTGATCAAATTGGCAGAAAAGTACAAGGGTATTCTGCCGGAAGAAGTTCAGGCAGCGTATTATCAGTTGGTTTATTATCCTGCCGTAGCTTCGGCAAATATTCACCGGCTGCAAATCTATTCCGGATTAAATAAAGCATATGTAAATCAGGGACGAGCCGGTGCAAACGTATACGCGCTGTTATTAGAAAATGCCATCAATTTGGATAAGCAGTTAGAAGAAACATACAATAAAAATATGCCCGGAGGAGTTGGTGATAAATGGGACGGCATGATGGCACAGGCCCGGAATGCACTGCATATCGGATATCCCGGATGGGAACCCAGAGGGGCGTACCCGGTTCCCGAATATTTAGAACTGCCACAGTCTTCTGTTATGGTAGTTGGTTCTCAGGGAGATGCCAAAACATACAGATCGGGAAGCATGAATTTGCAGGAATTTACAAGCATAAATAATGAAATATATTATGTAGATATTTTCAATGGCGGAGGAACACCGTTTGAATATACAATAAAGGCAAATGAAGACTGGATTAAGCTGACGAAGAGCAGAGGAAACGTCAGTACACAAGATACCGTCGGCGTTAGCGTGGATTTTACAAAGATTGATGAGGACAGCACCGGAAGTATTACCGTAGAAGGAAACGGTCAGGAAATAACGATCCATGTAACGGCAAAAGTAATTTCAACTTCCGGATTGGATGCTATGACATTTGTCGAAGCTCATAATTATATATCAATTGAGGCGGCACACTATGCAGATTCTAAAGCAGGGGAAGCGGATGCAAAATGGGAGGAAATCAAAGACTACGGAAGAACATTATCATCACTTAAAGTATTTCCGACAACCGTTACTTTTACAGACATGTCAAAAGCTCCGTATGCAGAGTATAAAGTAAAAGTGGCAAAGAAAGGTCTTTATGCAATGCAGGTCTATCTGGCACCGTCAAATAATGTGGATCGTGATAACGTAACAATGAAATTCGGTTTTTCTGTTGACGGAGGAGCGGTCTTAGCGGCGGATACGATTAGTCCCTCTTATATAGCAGGAACATGGAGGGACACTCTATGGTCAAACGGTGTAAAGAATGGTATCCATACAAAACAAGTAAGTATTGGTAATTTAGAGGAGGGTGTGCATACGATTCGTATTTATGCCATTGATCCCGCCGTCGTTTTACAAAAATTAGTCTTGTTTCCGGCAAGCAATGAGCTGAAAGCTTCTTACTTTGGTCCGCAGGAAAGCTATTATGTCGGCAAAGAAGTAAAAAGTGAATTAACAGCTGGTATCCAAAATCAAATGTATGTGGCATCTTGTACGATGCCGGTTTCCGCAGACAACAACTATGAGGTTATTATTCCAAAAGACGGAAGCTTTGAAATATCCGTGGAAGCCGAACCGGGGGATGAAGCTGTATATGATGTGATTTGGAATGATAAAAAAGCGGGACAGATTGAGATCAGTACGGAGAATGCACAAGAGGGAATCTGTGCGATGCCGGAGCTGATGAAAGCAGAGCAGGGAAAAGGCGTTCTGAAACTATTGCCCGCAAGCGGAACGGCATCAATAAAAAATGTGTCTATGATTAAAATTGACACGACAGTCGGGACACCAATTTATGTTCGTGCCTCCAGTGCAGAAGGCAATTTCTATGCAACAAATGCCTTTGATAAAAATCCAAGATTATTATGGAAACCATTGAGTTCTGATGAAGAACCATATTTAGAATTTGATAATGAAGATATTTTATATATCGACCGGGTTGCGATTACGGAGAAAGGCAGTAATGTAAATGCATACGAGATCAGAGTATTAAACGGAACGACATGGACGACTGTTTACAAAGGAAATGCGATTGACAGCGGAAGTGTGATCTTCCTGCACGGCAAGAATGAAATTCGGNNTTGTCTTTACCGACATCAAAGAAGCACCTTCCATTTCGCAGGTTTCATTTACACCATATATTAACTGGGCAAGAGAAGACGGAGCAGTATCACTGTCAGGTCTAAATACCAAAACAGAGGAAGCAATCAGCTTGCCGAATTCTGTAATTGACGGCAATCGAATTACAAAAGCTCTTGAAACCGGACCGGGAGGCAATACCGGTACGGCGTATCCATATACATTTACTATGGAATTCAGTGAGGCAAGATTGATTGATACGGTCAATATTATCTCGTTGCAGGAAACAGAAGCTACTGCGGCAGGAACCGGTACGGCACCGGATACGGCTATGATTACTACGCGGGCACAGGCAACATATGAGGTTTCCTACTTTGACGGAGAGAAATGGATTCCGATGGGTGCCATTAAGAACGTACCCGAAGCAGAACGTAAAGTATTTAATACAATAGCGATTGACAGCCCTGTAGAGGCGACAAAAGTGAAAGTGGACGTATATACGAGTCATTGGGTAAGATTTGTTGAGCTGGAAGCAATACAGTCAATGAAATCCTCGGTTGTTGAAGATTTTACAAAGTCAAAGTTAGTTTCTGATGAAAATAACGAAATTATCTTAACGAAACCTTGTGAAATTAATAAAATCAATTTGAAATTAACTGGGGCAGACAATACATATAAGTTTGAATATGCACAGCAGCCGACAGACCTTTATGCAGAAATCCCATCGGATTATTATGTTGTCCGCTCGGTGGAGGACGGAATAAACGTTATTTTCAAAGAATCCATTGAGGCAGCGAAAATTCGTATTACACCGCCGGAAGGAAAAGATATTGAGGAAATCGAGCTATGGGGCGGGCTGCCGGAACAACTGCCGGGCAGTGTTGAAGAAGAATTCTATCAGGGATTTGAAACAAATACTGCCGGTGTCGACAGATGGGGAAATGCCGTAAACATCACAGCAGTTACCGGCGAAAAATACAAAGGGGACAAGAGCTTGCAGGTTTCAAACCGTGAGAATGACTGGGATGCCGCAGCCGTAAATATTGGTTCGCTTGGAGTGGATGCTAAGCTGGAATATACGTTTTCCTGTTATATTAAAAGTAAGAGCGGTGCCATGAATATGCAAATCAAGGTATGCAACGGTGACGGAGAAGATCAGACAGAAGCTACAGGGTCATCCGTACCCGCAAATTCCGACGGATGGACATATTTAGAGTATAAGTTCAAGGTATTGAATCCTAACTATCAGACATTAAAAATACAAACACTAAATAATAAGGACGATTATTATATAGACGAGATCAAGATTACAAAACCGGTGCCGCCGTGTACCTGTTATCTATCGGCACCGCATATTAAGAACTCACCTCAGATTAATATTCCTGCTGCCGCGGCAGACAAAACGATTACCTTACAGGCAGAGGCAACGAAAATGAATTGTGAAGTCGATGGGCATAATGAGGCGTCCATTGAGTATACATATGAGATTATTGAGGATAAGAGCGACGGAGCATCGGTAAAAGACAACCAACTGAAAGTCAGTAAAGAAGGAACGATAATCGTAAAAGTCACAGCCACTGTAAACGGTCTTACAAGGTCTTCACTGAAAGCCTTTAAGATAGAAAAACAATAAGATAAACCATTCTGAACAGGAGGGAAAATATGGGTAAAAAGTTTAGCAGGCTTCAAAGAAAAATGACTGCATTTATAATTGTACTTACGTTACTTATGGGATCTGTTTGCAGTTATACAGCGGCCTCGGCGGCAAAAAAACCAAGTCTGGTTATTAAAACTGCGCAATACACGCGAACGAACCAGACAAAAAATGTAAAGAAAAAACAAACAATACGGGTGAAAAATCTTTCATCAAAAACAAAAGTCACCTGGAAATCCAGTAATAAGAAACTGGCTGTTGTTAAGGCAGGTAAAAAAGGAAAGGCAAAACTGACAGTTTCTTTAAAGAAAGCCGGAACGGCTAGAATCACGGCTACAATCAGAAATAAAAAGACAAATAAAAAGGTTAAAGTATTAAAGAAGAAAATATCTGTTGTTACAAAAAAGAATCCGCCGACAAAAAAACCGGTAGTGCCTACAAATACACCGAGAGTACATATATCTGAAACACCGGCGGTCAGTCCGACAATGAAACCGACCGACAGACCGACAACGAAGCCGACGGACGAACCGACAACAGGACCGACAACTAAGCCGACGGATGGACCGACAACAGGACCAACAACGAAACCGACGGACGAACCGACAACAGGTCCGACAACGAAACCGACGGACGAACCGACAACAGGTCCGACAACGAAGCCGACGGACGGACCGACAGCAGAGCCGACGGATGAACCGACAACAGCTCCGACAGCAGAGCCGACAGTGGATCCGATTGAAACGCCGGTTGTCCATACACCCTCTCCGAATGATTTATGGGTTGCGACTTGGGGCAGTTCACAATATTCATATTCTTATCCCGTTACCGAGCCGAGCTTGGCAGAATCAACATTCCGTCAAATCATACGTGTATCGTCAGGGGGACACAAGCTGCGGTTTACGTTTTCAAATGAATATGGTCAGACTCCGCTGGAAATCAAGTCAGTGCATATTGCCAAACCAACTAAAAAGAGTGAATCAGATATAGATACATCAACCGATAAAGCAGTGACCTTTAGCGGAGGAAATGAGAGCATAACGATTCCAGCAGGAGAAAAAGCGGTATCAGATGAAATTGATTATCCGGTAACAGCGATAGAAAAAATTGCAGTTTCCACATATTTCGGAAGTGTGCCATCAAGAATTACACATCATGGCGGCGCAAGATCAACAAGCTTTTTACAGGCAGGCAATACAGTATCTGACGAAATAATGAGTTCAAGCACTACAAATTTACGCTGGTATGTGTTATCGAATGTTGACGTACTGGCTCCGCCGGAAAATCAGGCAATTGTATGTTTCGGTGATTCAATTACAGATGGATTCGGTACAGAACAGTATTATAACCAGACACCGGACAATTACTTGAGATGGACGGATGTTTTGGCAGAAAATCTTCAGTCGAACAAGGCAACACAGCATCTTTCCGTAATCAATATGGGGATTGGAGGAAATTCGATATTCGGCGGATCGGGTCCGGCGGCAAGAGAACGTTTTGACCGTGATGTATTGCAGACAACCGGTGTCGGTTATCTTGTGTTCATGATTGGTGTGAATGATATCAATTCTGCCGTTAGTCCGAATATTGAAACGCTTGCGGATCGTATGACAGCGGAATATACGAAAATGATAAACAAAGCACATACTCAGGGAATTAAAGTATTTGCCGGCACAATATCTCCGACAGGCGGAAGTTCGTATTATACGGCGGAAAGAGATGAAGTTCGTCAGGAAGTAAATAATTGGCTGCGGCAAATGTATGCGGACGGAAATGTGGATGCATTGCTTGATTTTGATGAATTATTAGGGGATCCTATTTCATTTCCCCCTTCGTTAAAAGCGGAGTATAATGCAGACGGTTTACATCCGAGTATTCAGGGATATGCGGCAATGGGTAAATATGTTTACCGTGCCATGTGTGAAGAAGTGGATGTGAACCCTCCGGTTGAAAGGACACCGCAGCCGGCAACTCCGGAACCTACTCCGTTAGGAGATTATGTTGTTGACTTATCAGAATTTATATCAGATAACAAAGGGAACCCGATTACCACATATGATACGGATACAGGGACACTCAAAATCAGAGGCGATGAAATTGTTCATTTTGCTTTGCCTAAAACGTTGAACACCGGAGAGTCCGTTAATGTTATCGTTGAGGGAAATTGGACAGCGGAATCATTAACATGGAGATCTTATTTAACGGCGTCTGCAGGAGTGACCGCTAACTCTCCCGTATCGAATAACGGAACCCCCTTTAGCGGAACACCGGGTGAACCATACATTCAAAGTTTTACATTGACATCAGACGGCGGCTCAAAATATCTGGCAATCAGAGGTGCGGTGGGACCAAAACCGATTCATTTGGATATCACCAAAATCACATTGCCGCTTGAACTGTCTACGCCGGAACCGACAGAACCTCCTACACCGGAACCGGGAACTGCGGTTTTATCAGATGAAAATCTTGGAAATAATGGTTGGTATGTTGGTCAGGTTAAATTAAATGCTCCGGAGGGCTTTACAATCAGTGCCGGAAATGATCCGGGCGGCGTTTGGAGTGAGTTCTTGATTCTGGACAGTACGGAAGGGGCAGACAAGAGTGACAGTTATTATTTGAAGGATTCGAGCGGTATTGTAAGCGAAGAAAAGACCGTATCTTATAAAGTGGATGTTACGGCACCTGACGCAGAAATCAATGTAAAGGACAATATTTTTTCAGCAGCGGAAGAAAACATTGAATTTAATCTTTTCTATAAAGATACCGCAGCAGTAACAACTGCAGGAGAAGATGACACAAGCGGCATTGAAAAGACAGAATATCAGATTATTGCGGGTGCGGATGTGTACAACCCGAATGGGACGTGGGTAACAGGGAATTCTTTCAGTTTGAGTTCTGCGGATAAATATGTAGTATACGCAAGAGTAACAGATGAAGCGGGAAATAAAACGATAATCAATTCAAACGGGATTGCTGTCTATACAGATTCCTTTTTGGAAAAATCCGCTGGAGATTTCTGCCCGGTTACCGAGGCCCCATGTAATACGGATATTTCTGTAGATATGAACTTATATGGCAATGCATTAGAGAAAATTGTCCTTAATGGAAGCGGTGATCTTGCAGAAAATCAGGATTACACAATTATCGGAAATAAAGTTACATTTTCCAAAGATTATTTGGAAACATTAATAACCGGTGAAGAAGACAGTGCTGTCTTTACATTCTCTTTCTTGCCGTTAGGACTGTCTTATACGGATGCCGCGGGGAATCAGAAGCCTTCGGCTTGCAGCTTCACAATAACGTATGCAGATGAATTGAAAGTACCGGAGTCCGATATCATAAATCCAAATGAATATGTATATGATTTATCGGAATTCACAGCAGATTCCAAAGGGATCACAAACTATGATTCTCACAATGAATTACTGAAAATCAGAGGGAACGAAACCGTATGGTTTGCCTTACCGGAGGCATTGATTGCAGGAGATTCCATCAATCTTACGGTTAAGGGAAATTGGACAGGCACATCGAAAGGATGGCGGGCTTATTTGACATCATCCGGTTCATCGGTAACAGCCGTTTCGCCTGTTTCAAACGGCGGAACTGCATTTACCGGAAAAGCAGGAGAACCATATAGTCAAACGTTTACCCTGACACCGAACGGTGCAGCAAAATTTGTTGCCATCAGAGGAACCGCCGGAGGAACGATTGATATGGATATCAAAAAGATTACTTCGGAAATTATATATAGTGATCCGACCCCTGATCCAGCGAGTGAAAATTATTATGAATTGGATTTGGAATCTCAAACAGCGCAAAGGACGAGTGGTGCAGCTACTACCGCAGAGGGAATAAAGCTAGCCAATGCGTCGGTTCCAAGCGGCACCAGCGGGGCATCTGTAGGTGTGAATCTTCCGACTGAGGCAGGGACTTTAGAAAAAGGTGATTCGGTTGTTGTATTAATAAAAGGAAAGGTTACGGGAGAGTACGCATTTGACTCTTACCGGACATTGTTGGCAAGTGCAAGCACCAGTAACTGGAATTCGTCGTCTGCGACAGGAAACGAACCTCCTCGCCGTTCGCCGATAGCACCGGGAGAATCCTTTGTTATAGCAAAGGAAATCAAGTTTGATGCCAATAATGCACCGACATGTGTCTACTTTCAATTTAAGTCACGGGGAGAGATTACGATCAATTCCATGGCAATTGAAGTAAAAAAAGCTTCTGCCTCCTAAAAATTAGAATATAGATTTGGTTAATTTTTCATGACAAACACCCCGCAATCCGATTATAATGAATTGCGGGGTGTTTGCATATTCCGTATGAATCAATGACGGATCTTTAATCGTCGATTATTTGAATATCCTTTTTGCAAAGTTATATAGTCCGTTTTTCCAAACCGAATAATCATGTCCTCCCGGCATGGTATACCAGAGATGCGGGATATTATTATCCGTTAAATTCTGATGATATTGTTCAGAAAACCCTATCAAATCATCTTCTGTTCCCACGCATACAAGAACCAGTCGGGGAAGTTCCTCCCCAGCCTTTACAGACAAATCCCTGGAGCCTAATCCCGGAGCAGATGAAAATGCCCCGATATATCCAAAACGGTTCAATTTTCTGAATCCGATCAGCAAAGATTCCTTTCCGCCCATTGATAAGCCTGCAATAGCAGTATCCGCGCGTTTTGTCGATACGGAATAGTGTCCTTCAATAAATGGCATCAGGCTGCCTTCTAAATCGTAAATAAAATTGTCATATTCTTCAATCGTATGCGGACTTGCCGCGTCACCTTCCTGCTCATTTTCTATCGTTCGGACATCCGGAATGACAACGATCATTTCTTTGGCGTCCCCTTTGGCAATCAGGTTACCGATAATATAATCGATCTGACCGTCGCGCACCCATGTGTCATAAGCTTGATTATAGCCATGGAGCAGATAGAGAACCGGATACTTCTTATTTTCGGTATAATTTGCCGGAAGTAAGACATTGCACTTTTTTGTGGATTGTGTAAAGTTTGAAAAATAAGATTCTTCCTTAAATACTCCGTATGAAATGCCCGGCAGCGGAAATATATAATCAAAAGGTGTTTTCCAATCGGTAATGGTCCCATTCGGCGGCGTCGGTACTGCCGTCGGGGTGGGTGACGGAGGATTAGTTGGTAACGGACGGTTGGTGGGTGACGGCTGCTTTGTTTTTACACTGACCTTCACTGTTCCGATTCTTTTATTTGTTTTCCTGCCGTTTTTTCTATATACTTCTCTTACGGTTATAACCGCTTTGCCTTTCTTTTTTGCAGTTATCGTACCTGATTTCGATACCGATGCAATTTTGGGTTTGTTACTTTTAAACTTATAGGTACGCTTTTTTTTCTTGTTTTTTATTTTTATCTTGCTTTTTCCCCCTATTTTCAGCGTCACGGTTTTCTTCTTTAATCCCGCATTCTTTGCGGCTGTAGAATAAACGGGTGGGAACATGGACATGACCATAACCAGAATCATAATTACCGAACAATACTTTTTCAATATTTTTTTCATAAAAACCCCCATTCTTGCGCATATTTTTGCGCATAGTATACTTGACANNGAAACGTATTTTGTTTCACACTAACCTCCTCTGATCCTTTAAATTTATACGATACATTTCACTGACAAACATACGCTGTTATCATAACATGATTTTAGTAAAATGTCACTAGGCTGTTTTATCAAAATTCATGGTATATATTATTTCGGTTTTTGTTTTACAGTTGCATTGTACTTCTACTGTACGGGTTATTGTCACAATTCTTTAACTGTCGGTGGCACTGAATCCCGCGGACACTTCAAGACACCAATCACTCGGTATCGGGTCGACGGTCGGACGGGAGAGTTTGGGAAATGCCGTATTGGTCAAAACCGTAAGCTAGGGACAGGGTGTGGCAATGAAAGCCGGTATGCCAAGTACGTGATAATAAATATAGGAAAACAAAAATTTTCTATTGATTTTCCTGAGAATCTATCGTATGATTAGTTTTATATTTTATATATACCAATGATAAACATGAAA
>DBDL01000061.1:0-13588 GCA_002293545.1 Lachnoclostridium sp. UBA933
TCGCACAGGGATTTTTGATAAGAGCTTACCGCCTCACATACAAAAACTCCGATTGTCCTCCTATGATTTTGAAACAAAAGTCAGCGCCTCCCTTTTCTCGATGCTTTCATCAGATACATGGCGTCGTCGCTTTGGTTCATGAAAAACTCCAGTTCGGAGTCCTGCTCCAAATTGCCGATACTCGTCCCATAACTTGCACCCAGTGTATACTCTGCCATGTATTTATTATTAAATGCCTCTACCTGTTCGTTAAATAAACGTATAAATTCATTGGCATACTTTTCGGCATTCTCATCCGCAATACCCAGTACACTGTACTCATCCCCGCCCATACGGGCACATATCTCACTGTTTCCTGCAGCGTGTTTTATCGCTTCTGCAATGGCTTTAATCGCAATATCCCCATGTGCATGACCATAGGTATCGTTAATGGTTTTCAGTCCGTCCAAGTCCAAACCAATCATATATACATACCGACCTTTTTCTTTCGCTTTTTCAAACATCTCCTCACCGAATTTTTCAAATCCCCGGCGGTTATATAACCCTGTCAATTCATCTCTTATGTATAAATTTTCCAGATTGTCAATCAATTGCTGCATTCTCTTGCGAATAAAGATGTCTTCTATGGCATTCCCCAGATTTACCATCCATGTCTGATAATTGTCTTCATAGGCACCGCCTAATTCAAAACTGATTGCCGTATACCCAAAACAATTTTCCTTAAAATGAAGCGGCAGGAAATAAAAAATCTGCGGTTCTTCCGAAATCACACTTTCCGGCAGAAGATAATCCTTGGGGAACATATCTCCGGGCATCTGCAATTCTTTATCCCTCTCCGCCGATAAATACAATTGCATCTCATCCGTATACTCCTTTTGCCGTTCGATCTGGTTTTCATAAATCCCCTGACAAAGACACAAATGAAAACTAGTATATGAACCCAAACACCAGGCATGATTCCCTATGACAGACACCATCTGTTTCAGGCTGGTAACAGACTCCAAATCAATCGTCATATATGTCGTGCGGAAATTATCCAAATCCCTGCGTTCTGTCTGATCAAAGAAGTTCATTCGCTCCTTGATGATCTCTTCTTTGTCATGTTTCATGCAGCCGCAGGATTCATTCACAATCAGTTCCAGGTTAAACAGTTTTCTTTTTTCACGGGGTTTTCCGTGATTCACATCATCAATTAATATAACGGCTTCCGCACCCATTTCATAAATCGGTACACCTGCGGTCGTAATCGGTGTTGCATATATTTTTGTTTCCGCAATCCCGTCAAAACCGCCTACCGCAATATCCTCCGGCACCCGTATTCCTCTTTCAATCAACTCATTGCATACGGAAATCGCCATGTAGTCATTGGCNNTCCGTACTCGTCTATAAATTGCTGGCAAGCAGGCTCTCCGTCTTGCTTCCAGTAATTTCCGTATCTGATTTGTTTCTCCCGGTCCACCTCTATCCCGTTTTCTTCCATCACTCTCAAAAAACATCCCAGACGCTGCTGTGCACTCAAATCATTTTCTCTTCCGGTCAAAAAACAAATATCGCGGTATTTATGCTCCTCTACAAAATGCCGAATCACACATTCAATACTGTTGCTCTCGTTTAGATTAAAATTATAAAACCCGTCTATTTCTTCGCGTATGCAAACAACAGGACATGCCAATTGTTTGCATTCCTCTATCAATTCTTCTTTAAAACCCGCAATATCAATGGTGTCTAACGCCAAAATAAAACCCGCATAATTTTTATAATTCGGAAGTTTTCTAATCATACTTTCCCCAATTGAAAACCCCGGATTATTGGTATTATCCCCAAAGGATGAAAAATACGCAACATTATACCCCATTTTATATGCTTGCTCTGATATCCCTTTGCATATCGTTTTTTGAAAATGATGAGATGTCCGGAATATAAAAACCCCTATCGTCTTCCGATTATTCTTAAACATAACCTTCTCCTTATAATTTAAGACTCTCACTAATCTCTTATATCTTATAACACCTTGTATAAAAACACAATACTTTTTCTTCATATTAAATATGAACAAAGTATGAATTTTTTTTGACGGAATTAAATGGGATTTATGGAAACACCCGTTTCTCTTTCTCTGACCTGATCTGCCGAAATCTTTTCATTATCAATTCTGTAAATATTTATTGACAATATCGGCAACATTCATATAGAATAAATGAAGATGCGCAGCTGAATATACACGCCTCTAATGTTATTTACGAAAGGAAAGCAAATTATGGATTTTTATACCCGTCATATTGAAGAGATAAAAAAGGAGCTGATACCGAACGGGGACACCCTGACTGACGACGATGTAAAAAGCCGTCAGCACCAATACGGATTAAATGAGCTTACCGCAAAGAAGAAAAAAAATATTTTTGTGTTATTTCTGGAGCAATTTAAAGATTTTTTAATTATTATTCTGCTTTTTGCCGCAGCACTGTCCGGATATCTGAACGATATCGAAAGTGCTGTTGTTATATTGGTGGTTATTACGATTAACGCTATTTTGGGAACCGTCCAAACCGTTAAGGCGGAAAATTCTCTTGACAGTCTGAAGAAGTTATCCGCACCAAACGCAAAGGTTCTGAGAAACAATAATATCGTCGAAATCCCAAGCCGCGAAATTACCGTCGGCGACATTGTACATTTGGAGGCAGGCGACCTGATTCCGGCAGACGGCCGGATTATTTCAAATGCGAACTTACGGGTTGATGAAAGCGCTTTGACCGGCGAAAGTCTGAGTATTGATAAATCCGAGGAACTGATTGACTATGAAGTCCCTTTGGCAGAAAGAAAAAACATGGTATTCTCCGGAAGTTTTGTCACTTACGGGCGCGCTTCATTCCTTGTCACAAATATCGGTATGGATACGGAGGTCGGCAAGATTGCCACACTGCTGGAAAATGCCAGTGAGAAAAAAACACCGCTTCAAAAAAACCTTGACAGCTTCGGCAAAAGATTATCCATCATTATTCTTATCTTCTGCGGACTTTTATTCGGCACAAAGGTTCTTCAAAAACAAGATGCGACAGATGCCTTTTTATTTGCCGTAGCCCTTGCTGTTGCCGCGATACCGGAAGCTCTCAGCTCCATTGTTACGATTGTGCTTGCATTCGGCACTTCAAAAATGTCCAAAGAGGGCGCGATCATACGTAAGCTCCAAGCCGTGGAGGGATTGGGCAGTGTTTCCGTCATATGCTCAGACAAGACCGGCACACTGACACAAAACAAAATGACCGTAGAGCATTATTTTACCGGCTCCTGCGGCTCCGTTCCCTTTTCACAGGCAGATATCAATCAGCCTGCCCTGAAAAAACTGTTGGATTACAGTATGTTATGTAACGATGCCGTTGCCGACGGAGAAAATGAAATCGGTGATCCTACGGAAACCGCATTAATTCTTGCAGGAATCAAAAAGAATGTACCGGCAGACGATGTAAAAAAATCTTTTCCCCGGATCGGGGAGATTCCCTTTGACAGCGACCGGAAACTCATGTCGACGCTTCACAAAGCCGGCGGCAAATACATCATGATTACAAAAGGGGCAACCGATATATTGATGAAAAGGCTGTCTTCCATAGAAAAATCGGAAGATATTGTTCCTATCGGCACTTCTGATATGGCGGAGATTGAAAACTGCAATGAAAGATATTCCGCGGAAGGTCTTCGTGTCCTTTGTGTTGCTTACAAGATTCTGGACAGGGAAAAAACCATTGGCGTCGAGGACGAAAACAATTTCACGTTCCTTGGTCTGATTGCTATGATGGACCCGCCGCGGCTGGAAAGTGCCGCCGCGGTTGCCGAATGTAAATCAGCCGGGATGCGTCCGGTCATGATTACCGGCGACCACAGGACAACGGCTGCCGCCATCGCAAAGCGAATCGGTATCCTTGAGGATTTTTCCGAGGTTTGTGAGGGCATCGAACTGGACGCTCTTTCCGATGAAGAAATGAAATCCTTTGTCGAAGGTATTTCGGTATATGCAAGAGTATCGCCGGAGCATAAGATCCGCATCGTAAGGGCATGGCAGGAAAAAGGCTATATTGTTTCCATGACCGGAGATGGTGTCAACGACGCCCCGTCACTGAAACAAGCCGATATCGGTGTTGCCATGGGGATTACCGGAAGCGAAGTTTCTAAAGACGCTTCTTCGATGGTATTGACCGACGATAACTTTGCTACGATTGTCAAAGCCGTGGAAAACGGAAGAAACATCTATGCCAATATCAAACGTTCGATACAATTTTTGCTTTCGGGAAATCTGGCGGGAGTGCTTTCCGTATTATATGCTTCGTTTGCCGCATTACCGGTACCTTTCGAGGCAATTCATCTTTTGTTTATTAATTTACTGACCGACAGCCTGCCTGCGATTGCATTGGGTCTGGAACCTCATTCCAAAAATGTTATGAAAGAAAAACCGCGTGATATCAATGAATCCATCCTGACAAAATCATTCTTAAAGAGAATCGGCATTGAAGGGGTTATCCTCGGAATTACAACGATGATTGCTTTCTATATCGGCAACTACGGCGGCAATCATGTACTGGCAAGTACGATGGCATTTTCCACTCTTTGTCTGGGTCGTTTGTTCCACGGCTACAATTGCAAGTCGGAACACCCCACTTTATTCCGAAAAGGCTTTTTCAATAATATGTTTATGCAGGGAGCATTTTTAATCGGATTTGTATTGCTGAATACCGTTTTGCTCACTCCCGGTCTTTCGTCCATTTTCAGGGTTCAAACCCTGCAGTGGAATCAACTGTTGATGGTTTACGGACTGGCATTTATGAACCTGCCTCTGGTACAACTGACAAAGAAGAAGAACCGTGTATAAAGAAACCTAATCCTACAGCAAAAGCGGTTTATACGAACACATTGTTTCGTATAAACCGCTTTTTATCATTTATCACCCCTCATTTATTGATAAATCAAAGATTCATTGCCGTGTACAGCCGCACATCATCCAAATATATGTATTCAACTGTAAATACCAAATTTAACTGCGCTTGCGAGCGGATTCTTCATTGCTCTTTCTAACATCCGCTCCACATGACAAAGAGTCGAATACTCCTCTAAGTAGGCTTTATAACTTCCGAGATAAAAAAGCCAATAGCTTTCACATACACAGCCAAGAACACTAAACACACCACCGTTAGCTTCAAAATACGGCGGCTTCGCGTTTCGGATTCTATAATCAAAAACGGACGTAAATTCCTCAAAAGTTTTGACAGTCGGGAACGTTTCATTTTGATTATCGTTACTTCCAATACAATCAGTAAATTCCTCGAAAAAAGAATGATAATGCTTTAGCAGAAAATCTTTTTGAATGGTATAAATCTGCCTTTTTTCATCCACATGATAATTCTCAAAGAATTTGTTTGAGAAGTTTTTCTCCTCAAAATTGTTTGCCGGTACATTTTCATAGGGTCTGAGTACAATTGGGACTGCCGCTGCAATTCCTGTTGCCATATAGAATCACCTCTTTCTTTTTACATGTTTTATATGTATTATACCATATTGTACTGTATTTTGTGTATCGTTTTATAATGATTTATCTATTCTGATATACTATATATAATTATTGATTAATCATTTTGATTGTTGATTTTTACCATTATTGTATGTTTGAGTAAGTTTAAAGAATAAGATTTAAAATATTCTTGACAAGTCTTTTTATTTCATGATATGATATTGTGGTAATTGTCTTGCGGATATGGCGGAATTGGCAGACGCGCTAGATTTAGGTTCTAGTGGGCGACCGTGCAGGTTCAAGTCCTGTTATCCGCACGATAGCAAACAAACCCCCGATTTTCTCAATTTGGGGGTTTTTGATTAAAAGGATTTTCAAAAAATTATGATAGAAATTTTTACATCTAACAGACATCTAACCAAGCACTAAAGATAATTACAAATTGAGATAGGGAAATGAAAATATGTGACCAAAGCAATTTGAGCCAAAACGCTGAAATTGCTTTTTTATTTGCTTTTTTAAAGAACGCCTGATTTTTACATTGATACAAAGAATTTTGACGTTGTATATAAAAACAAATCTCCAAAAGATATAGATTTCCCAAGTTTTAATGAAATATTTGACAGTTTTTGTTGACACCTTGATATGGGCGATGTATACTTAAAATGCTTGTATAATACAACATATTATGAGTCAATATCAAGTAAAGGTAAGTTTTTACACAGCACTGCAGAACACATTTTGAAAGGAGATAGCATGAACAAAAAAATAATTACATACCTTACGATAATGGTACTATTATTAGGAACAGCAGGGTACTATAGCAGTACAGTAAAAAGCGGAACGCAGAATAATGCAACCACATTGAATGAAGTTTTAGATGATATTCCTGACAAAGAAACGATTAATCATACTGACAGCTATGTTGTTCTGACAAAGGAAAATGGAGTTTGCGTGCCATTAATGTCAATGGTATAAATAGTAAACCTGATAATGCCGAAAAAGTAAAAATAGCCGTACTAGATTCCGGTGTTGATATGGTGGATGGAATAGAATTGCTTTGCATGGCGGAGATACTGCAAAATTTAAAGGCTCAAATAAAATTAAAATAGCAGGTCTTAATAACGATGTCTATGGATGGATTACAAGTTGGATTAATAATAATAAAGTAGGAAATAAAACGTGGAGTGCTGTACTTTCACCATACGTTAAGGACACTGCAAATAAAACATATCGCAGATATTTTATGTGCGGTTGTGCATTACATATTTTAGGTGATATTTTTGCGCATTCAACATTGCATAAAAGTACGTCCGCTGAAATTAAACACAATTCACAAAACTTTAATGTAGATGCAGATAATACAGCATATGTTCCAAATAGATTTAATGTTGCCAAAAGAGCAGTCGGATATAGTTTATATGCCTTAACCAGTTCTGTGTATGGCGATTATTTAGAAATTGAAAGTGCATTAGATGAGCTTTATAATAATACATGGGTAAAAAAGAAGTTGGCAGCCTATGCAAAGAGCAATTCTCAAGGAGGCTATATTGCGAGTATATTCAATAAAGCATCCAAATAAATGAATGTGTTTCATGTGTCAAGTTCGTTGTATAGGATTTAACACATGAAATAAAAATGAGATATATTGATTGGGAGCTATTATTATCAGATTTCATGAGATATGAAAGGGGTTCTGAATAATGAAGAAATCATTGATAGGGATTGTTGTTATATCATTATTTTTTAGCATATTTCCATTAATAATTGGTGCCGAAAGCGATGTGATTAAAAATGATCAGTCAGGAATTCCGGATAAGTATTTATATCAGGCAATATTGCAAGAACTTGGCAAAAAACCCAATAAGACATTCACGAAAGAGGAAGCAGCTCAAATAGAGTCATTAGGGGCAGACAGTAATCACGATGCAAAGGATATCAAGACATTGAAAGGAATTGAACACTTAACATCACTAAAGAGCTTATATTTATGCGGACACAAAATAACAAGTCTTTCTGAAATCGGAAAATTAACACAATTAAAGTCGCTTGATATCTCAACAAATCAAATTAGTGACCTTTCGCCGATAAGAAATCTGATTAATTTAGAGCTTTTTTCTATCAGTGCAAATAAAGTGACTGATTTCACACCAATAATTGGTCTGGAAAATTTGCGGGATATCAACTTGTCTTATAATAATATAAGGGATTTCTCATTACTAAAAAATATGAAGAATCTGCAATTTATTTATATACACAATAATCCGGCGGTAAATTTTAAATTTATTGAGTCCATGACATATTTAGAGGGGATGAGTATTGGCGGTGAAAATTATTTGAAAAAGCTTCCTTATTTAAAAAAGCATATTTATTTGGATTTTAGGTATACATTTTTCACCTATAACAATATAAAAAAGAGTGAATTCAGAAAAAAACTGCCTCCGCATTTGTACCAAGATAAAATCTGGCTGAATTATCAACTGAAACTTCAGAATGTTATGAAAACGATTAAATTTAGAAAACCAAAATCAATTCGGAAAATTCGGAGCAGCACCAAAAAAATAATTGGGAAAACACATAAGGGTGCAATGATTTATTTACGGAGGAAAAATTTTAAATTAATCGAAAAAGCGAAAGCTGATAAAAAAACAGGAAGATTTGTTTTAAGAAGATTGAATTTAAAGCGGCTAAAAGGGAAAACGCTATTGTTAATATCGCAAATAAATTATGTATATGGAGATGATTCTTCTATTGATTTATGTAATGTAACGTTTAAGCTAAAAAAATAGCAATTTCTTGCGATTGATTTTTCATTTTCAATAATGCGTTGTATGCGCCGATTTCGTGCGTGTAAAACAGGCTGATTTCCTAACGAAATCGTGCGCATNNTTTTTTATGTCGTTTCATATAGAAACAGATATGAGTTCTGCCTTGGCAGATGTGCCGGTTAATTCCATCTCTGTACCGCTACGGAATAGATGTCTTCAATGAGTTTGATCCCGCCGGTATATCCCGCATAGAAATGATCCAGGACTACCTTATCCTGTACCGGCCATGAAATATTGAGATAATGTCCGAACATCTCCTCTGTCAGCTCTTTTTCATAATAGCTTCCCAGGATTAACGGATATCCGTGATAATCATGTTCCTTTATCTCCTTGTGGATTTTATATCCGTCTGTTTCAAAGCTTACCTCTGCCTTTATTCCATAATTGAGATTTTGGAATTCTTTCTTGATCGCTTCCTGAAATTTCTTAGGCGTATCATCCACAACAAACTGTTTTCCCGGAAACAATCCCAAATCATTCACAAAAAACTTGGTAATCCCAAGAGCATACTGGGCATCTGCCACCACAGAAAACTGCTTCGCCATAACCCGTGTTTCAAGGAACATATCCGCATATCTTTCAATCAGATAGTAATAATAATCTTCATGCGCATTGATGATATTTTCGGTCTTTTCCCCGTCCACACCTGTAAACTGACCTACTTCCCTTAAGAATTTACTTGTTTCAAAGGCTCCAATGGGAAGCGTGGGATAATGAAGGTACGGTATACCAAGCTTTTTCTCCATTTTCTTCATATTTCCTACCGATACCCACGGAGATACCAATAGATTCAATTCTGCCTTGGGAATCCTGTTAATGTTGTCAATCCCGCGCTGGTATCCGAAAATAGTATTCGGCGTAAGTCCCAGTTCTTCAATGAGCTTTTCTAATTCCCTGATATTGCCCAGCCAGAATAAATCCTGATATGGTACATCCGCCCAGATATTTACCAGCCCTTTTTGCTTTTCTTCGGATTTTTCAAGATACTGTTCAATAACGGCATCAATAATCTTCTCATGTCCGATATAATTGTTGCCTTTAAATCCGGCTGTAGATGCATATATTACCGGTTTCTCCGCATCCTCAAAATGACTTACGGCTTCCCCGGTATCATCGCCCACGATTTCCGGAATACAGCCTGTAAGTACCACATATAAATCCGCATCAATTACTTTTAGTGCATGTTCAATCGTGGTTTCCAGTTTCTTTACCCCGCCGAATACGACATCCTTTTCATTGATGCTGGTACAGGGAAAAATATTGGGGGAAAAGTATCCGGAGCTTCCGATGGAATCCGAGAGCTTCTGTGCGCATCCGGGTCCGGAGTGCAGTACCGGAACTGCCCGCATAATCGCCTGTACAGTCTGCATTGCCCCAAGTGCACATTTATATCTTTGCTTATCTAATAGCTTTGCCATTACTTTTAACCTCCTCCAGGAACTCATCTACATTCTGCTGATACCACCAGTCTGTATAAGGAAGCTTCACCCGTCTTGCCAGATTCTTTTCAAAGCTTCTGTTGTGAATACTTTCCAAAATTGACTGTGCAAATTCCAACGTATGTTTATATCCAAAGATCATGTACTCGTCTGCCACATATACCGCCGGTGTTCCATTCTTGATTGCCCACACCGTAGAGCCGGGATGACGGGAAAGATATAGGTCAGGCTGATATTTATTCAGGATATTCATCACTTCATAATTCTGCTGATCCGCTACACTTGCCTTGAAATCCACCTCGTTTTCCAAAAGATATTCCATGGATGGGGGAACATCGCCATTTTCGTATTTTTTGTCATAATGCCATGCCAATGCCCATACCACTTCTATTCCAAGCTCATTCAAGACTCTGGACACTTCAAACGTATACCCCGGTCCCATACCCAGCACTGCTTTTAAACCTTTTAATTCTTTCTTGATTTCCTCGATCTTCGGAATATAAATGACCCTTTGTGCTTCGATATATTTTTCTGCAGCCTCTGACCGGTCTGTTACTTTTCCAATCTCCCTAAGCCATGTTTCAAAGCCTGCAATGCCAAGAGGATTAATGCTTCTGATATAGGGAACCCCGTATTTTTCTTCCAGGCCATTGCCCAAATAATTGCCAAGAGTTCCGCATATACATGTGGTGGCAAGTGATTCTGATATATGACTTAATTCTTCTATCGTTGAATTACAATAGAGGAAAATCGGCTCCAAATCAAAATTGCTAAAAATGTCTATGATCTCAGACCTTGCACTTTCATAAAAATTCTTGAAATTAATCGTATCCCTCTTCTGTTTTGGCGGCTGTACAATGGAACTGAGCACCGCATGATCGGATATGTCAAAACCGGTTGCCCAGATTCTTGACTTAAAGCCCTCACAGTGTACTGCCGCAATCGGTACTTCCACTTCCTCTCTCACATCATCTACCACGCTGTCAATGTCTTCGCCAATGATACCGGTGGCACAGGAGCTTGTTACAAAAATTGCCTCTGGTGAATATCTTTGATTCACTTCAAGGATAATTCTTCTAAGACTTTCCGCAGATCCAAAAATGGTATCTTTTTCGTTCATATCCGTTCCTGCATATACCGTGTTATTAGTAATTCCACGTTTTTTTGCCATCACCTTATCCAGATAATAAGCATCTGCACTTGCTGCGGAACATCCTGACGGTCCATGATGAATAATCGCAACCTCCCGAATGGCAGAAAGCTGACCCAAGGCACAGGTTGACAAACATGTACTGGATTGGGAGAAACACCGTGAACATCCCTTCAGCGTTCCGCGATTGCTCTGATCCGCCAAATCACTTAAACTTCCAATGTAGCCGGTAATTGAGCCGATTCGATTCTCCCTTGTTGCCACATTTGAACTGTTTAGATTAAGTGCCATGATATGCACCTCCTAATTTTCATTAAACAAATTGGTTGATAAGTATCGAAGTCCCGTGTCAGGCAAGACGGCGACAATCGTCTTCCCCTTATTTTCCGGTCTTTTCGCAAGCTGTGAAGCCGCATAAATAGCTGCCCCGGAGGATGTGCCGATCAGAATACCATCTGTTTTTGCCGCCTCCCTGGCTGCTTCAAATGCCTGTAACGTTTCAATTTCCAGCTTTTCATCATAAATGTCCAGATTCATTGTGGCGGGAACCCGTTCCCTGGGTACACCCTCAAACGGATGGACACCTGTGATTTCTTCCGGTTCCGGATTTTCATCGCTGGGAAGTGAATTCGGTCCCGGCTGAATGGCAACTACCTGTATACCCGTATTTTTTGATTTTAAATATTTTCCCGCACCCGACACGGTTCCGCCTGTTCCCACATTTGCAACAAGGATATCCACCTTCCCATCTGTATCTTCCCATATCTCCGGTCCTGTTGCAGCCTCGTGGATAGCCGGATTTGCCGGATTTGAAACCTGATCGGCAAAGAAAATATTTTTTTCCTTTGACAATACTTCTGTGCGGAGCGTCTTGATTGCCGCCACAAAATCTCCGTTCGTTTCCGCTAATGTCTTTGCTACGGCAGGTTCCGCAGATAACTTAACGGTTTCTCCGCCAAACGCCTTAATCACCTGAAAACGCTCTTTGCTTACATTATCCTGTATGTACANNGCAATCGCTGCAAGTCCGATTCCGGTATTTCCGCTTGTTGTTTCAACAATTGTGTATCCCGGCTTTAAAAGTCCCCTCTTCTCTGCATCTTCCACCATGGCAAAGGCAATCCTGTCCTTGACACTCTGGTTCGGATTATAATATTCCAGTTTAACCAGTATCTTGGCTTCCAGTTTATTCTTCTTTTCATAGTTTACAAGTTCCAGCAGAGGGGTTCCGCCTACCAGCTCCGTAATGGATTTATATATTTTTGACATATTGGTTCGCTCCTTCTAAATGTGATAATCATCCGCAAGATCCATAAGACCATACTCAAGCAGGATTTCTTCCAGTCTTTCCTGTGTCATAGGCGTTGGAACTGCAAAATCCGCATTATGAATTACTGCTTCTGCAAGATTCCTGTATTCCTGCGCCTGAACAGAATCCGGCTTATATGCAATTACCGTTTTCTTATTAATTTCAGCTCTTTGTACGATATTATCCCTCGGTATAAAATAAAGCAACTGTGTCCCCAATTCCTTGGAAAATGCGCGCAGCAAATCCAACTCCCTGTCTACATTACGGCTGTTGCATATAATCCCGCCTATCCTTACGCCGCCGGTCCTGGCATATCTCTTAATCCCTTTGGCAATGTTGTTCGCCGCATAAAGCGCCATCATTTCACCGCTGGCTACGATATATATTTCCTTTGCCTTACCCTCCCTTATGGGCATGGCAAATCCTCCGCAGACAACATCCCCTAATACATCATAAAACACGTAATCCAAATCCTCCGTATATGCCCCAAGGTCTTCCAGCATGTTAATTGATGTAATAATACCTCTGCCTGCACATCCGACACCCGGTTCGGGTCCGCCTGACTCCACACATCTTGTTCCGCCAAAGCCCTCTCTAAGGATACGGCTTAGTTCAATATCCTCTCCCTCATCCCTAATCGTATCCAGAACGGTCTTTTGTGCCAGTCCTCCGAGCAATAGCCTTGTAGAATCTGCTTTCGGATCACATCCTACCACCATAACCTTTTTCCCATGTTCCACTAAGCCGGCTGTCAGGTTCTGTGTTGTTGTTGATTTCCCGATCCCTCCTTTTCCATAAATTGCAATCTGTCTTATTTCGCTCATTTCAATAATTCCTTTCTGTTTTATCCATGTGAAAATGTTTCCTTTACCACAATTCTTTTCTGATAAATCTGACCGCTATACTCGGATTTTCCGGGAATACCTACCGCATCAGCCCGGCAATGCCGGCAATGTCTGAATACATCCATATATTTTGACGCTCTCATTCTTGCTTCATCTATCTCTGAACAAACAGGCGCTCTCTGATCCGCAAGCTCTGCCAGCGGAATGAGGGGAATCACGTTATAAATACTTGCTCCCGCTTCTTTTACCGTCTTAGCAATGGTTTCAATATGATTTCCATTGACTTCCGGAACCAGCACCGAATTGATTTTGATTGTAATACCGGCACCGGCAGCTTTTCTAATACCTTTCAATTGATTCTCAATCAATATAGCTGCACCTTCCGCACCGTCATATCTTTTGCCGTGGTAAATAATATATTGATTCAGTCTTGCTTCGATCTCAGGGTCTACCGCATTTACCGTAACGGTTAGAGAGTCAAGCCCAACGTGAATCACTTCGTCTGCCTTTTCATATAAAAGCA
>DBDL01000061.1:13641-17755 GCA_002293545.1 Lachnoclostridium sp. UBA933
CCGGCAATTCCTGCCACGGTTATTTCAGGGCAAAGCTTTAATGCTTTTTCCAACACCTCCATGCTCTCATCCGGCGTAATGACCTTGGAGGTAACACCCGGTCTGTCCTGGACATCGTTAATCACCCTGTCACAAAAACAACAGGCAATGTTACAGCCGGGGCTTACCGGCAGGTGAATTCTTCCCCTGTTATTCTTGTGTCCTCCAAAGCAGGGATGAGAATTTTGCAAATCTTTATATGTATTACTCATAGAAGCCCCTCTTTCTTTCATACGAAGCACTTGGCTCACTGCTTTCGCATGAGTCACAGAACCGTACTTCCATTAATTATTGCTGAATAACGGTGTGGATAAATATCTGTCCCCTGAATCCGGAAGGATTACTACAATCGTTTTTCCCTTGTTTTCCGGTCTGTCAGCTAAAATTGCCGCTGCCTTTAATGCCGCTCCCGAAGAGATTCCAACGAGAATCCCTTCACTTGTAGCAAATACCCTGCCTTCTGCAAAGGCATCGTCATTTTCAATGGTAATGATTTCATCATAGATATTGGTGTTGAGCACCTCCGGAACAAATCCTGCACCAATTCCCTGAATTTTATGTGCACCGGGTGTCCCGGTTGAAAGAACCGGACTTCCTGCCGGCTCTACCGCAACGATCTTTATATTCGGATTTTTTTCTTTCAAGTATTCACCGGCACCGGTAATGGTTCCGCCTGTGCCGACACCTGCAACAAATATGTCAACCTTTCCGTCTGTCTGTTCCCAAACTTCCGGGCCTGTAGTTGCTTTATGAACCGCCGGGTTGGCAGGATTTACAAACTGACCTATAATAACTGCATCGGGTATTTCCTCCGCCAGTTCATTGGCTTTCGCAATAGCACCTTTCATTCCCTTTGCTCCCTCTGTCAGCACTAATTCCGCACCATATGCCTTCAAGAGGTTTCTTCTTTCAACACTCATGGTATCCGGCAAAGTAAGGATGGTTTTATAGCCTTTTGCTGCCGCCACTGCCGCAAGACCTATTCCTGTATTACCGCTTGTCGGCTCAATAATTATTGTCCCTTTCTTAATAATGCCTTTCTCCTCCGCATCTTTCATCATGGCAAAAGCAATTCTATCCTTAACAGAACCCGCCGGATTCAGGTATTCCAGCTTTGCAAGTATTGTTGCTTCTGTTATTCCTGCTTTCCCGGCATAACCATTTACTTTTAATAATGGTGTACCCCCAATTAATTCCAATACGCTTTCTTTAATCTGACTCATAACCTTACCTCCATAATTTTCTTCATCTCATTTTCTCCTTTTCTAATTCATATTAATTCTATATGTTTAGTAGTATATATGGATCATTATATATCCTGCTCTTATTTTTGTCAATCACTTTTTTCATATGATGTTATGGATACTAGTTAAGTTTACGTTCCTCCTGCAGGGCATTCTTAATTTTGTTTAACGCTTTTTCCAGCACACTTCTGGGACATGCCGCATTTAACCTCTGGAATCCCTTTCCCGGCTCCCCAAAGATTTTTCCGCTGTCCAACCACAATCCCGCCTTATGAATCATTAACTCATCTGTCTGTTCCGCACTGAATCCGGTTCCTCTAAAATCCAGCCATATAAGGTATGTTCCTTCATGCTCCACCATAGTTACTCCCGGTAAGTTTTCCTCAACATATTTTTTTGCATAAGAAATATTTTCTCCTACATAACTGTGCATTTTTTCGTACCATTCTTCGCCGTACTGATATGCCGCCTCGCATGCCACCAGTCCCATGACATTATGCTGACTGTAACCCGATCCGTCCATCTGCTTGCGGAACGCCCTCTTTATCTGTGGGTTTGCAATAAATATGTTGGATATCTGTAAACCGGCTAAATTAAAAGTTTTACTGGGTGAGGTACAGGTTATGGTTATTTCCTCATATTCCTTCTTCAGTTTGGCAAACACTTGATGCTCTCTGCGAAACACAAAGTCCGCATGAATTTCATCACTCACCACAATAACATTATACTTATAACAAATATCCCCTAACCTTGTCAGTTCTTCTTTTGTCCATACCCTTGCTGCCGGATTATGCGGATTGCATAAGAAGAAAAGCTTGATATGCTCATCCGCAACCTTTTTCTCAAAATCCTCAACGTCGATATGATAGCGGTTATCTTCTCCTAAGAAAAGCGTGTTACTTACCACTTTTCTTTTATTATCCTCTATGACTTCTGAAAACGGATAGTATACGGGAAGCTGAACCAGCACACCATCCCCCGGTTCCGTAAAGGCTTTTACAGCCAATGCCAGGGCAAACACAATTCCCGGAGTCTTTATCAGCCACTGTTCCTTTACTTCCCAATCATAATGCCTTTTCATCCACTTACGGATAATCTCAAAATATGGTTTCTGAACTTCACTGTATCCATATACTCCATGCAGGATCTGTTCTTTTAAAGCCTCCTGTATATAACTGGATGTCTGAAAATCCATGTCCGCTATCCATAGGGGCAGCACATCCTCCGGCATTCCCAGTCTTCCTGCAAAATCATATTTTACGGATTTTGTATTATGCCTATCCACAGGCTTATCAAAGTCAAGATTCTTTTCTGCCATATAATTCTTCCTCCGTTTCTCCAAACACTTCCGCAAGTTCATGAATTAAATCCTTGATATCCTCTATTCCCACAGACATTCTAAGAGTTGACTCTGTAATGTTATTCTTTTCGCGGGTTTCTTCCGGTACGTCTGCATGAGTCTGTGTGACAGGATATGTAATTAAGGTTTCTACACCGCCAAGACTTTCTGCAAACTTAATCATGCGTACCCTTTCCAGAATTGATAAGGCAAAGTCCCTGCTTTCAAGCTGAAATGTTATCATTGCCCCAAAGCCCCTGCTCTGTTTTTTCATAACCTCATATCCCGGATGTTCTTTCCGCCCCGGATAGATTACTTTTGTTACACTTTGCTGCCTGACAAGCCATTCCGCAATTTCCAATGCGTTCTGCTGCGCCCTTTCCATTCTGATACCAAGCGTTTTCATGCCTCTGAGTATAAGCCAACTGTCAAATGGAGATAATCCCGCACCGGTTGTCTTAATCAAAAAACGGAATTTCTCACGGATATCTTCTCTGTTCGTTACTAAAAATCCTGCCAGTGTATCATTATGTCCTCCGAGATATTTTGTACCGCTGTGAACCACAATGTCCGCCCCTGCGTCTAATGGATTCTGAAAATATGGTGATAAAAATGTATTATCCACAATTAATAGAATTCCCCTCTCCTTTGAAATCTTTGCCATTGCCCGAATATCCGTTACATTCATCATGGGATTCGTAGGTGTTTCGATATAGATTGCCTTTGTATGCTCATTCACATAGCTTGCCACATCCTCTTTATGACAATCTATACTTGAAAAGGTAATGCCGTTCTTCTTAGATACATTATGAAACAGGCGAATACTGCCGCCATAAAGATCCGCATCAACAATCAGATGGTCTTCCGGTCCAAACAATTCCATCAGTAGTGTAATGGCTGCCATTCCTGTAGTAAACGCAAGTGCATCTATGCCATTTTCCAAATTTGCAACGATCTTTTCCAAATGCTCTCTTGTAGGATTTTGCAGTCTGCTGTAATCAAATCCGGTACTTTTTCCAACGCCGGTATGGGCATAGGTTGCCGTCTGATAAATTGGGTAACTGATTGCCCCATAATTCTTTGAACACTGTTCGTCCTCCTCCAAATGAATACACTTTGTTGAAATTCCTCTTGCCATTTAGTTTTCCTCCTTCTTATGTCTGCAATCCATCATGATAATATGTTGTCTTTACTTTTTTAAGACATCTGTGACAATGATGATATTTATGACGTTGTATGCGCCGATTTCGTGCGTGTAAAACACGCTAATTTCCTAACGAAATCGTGCGCATNNTTTTATGTCGTTTCATATAGTAAAGTTTACTGTCGCCGCATGTTATAAACATTCCCTCTCATCATATTCTTCTATTCCTATATGAATAATATGATTTAGTATACGTCTTTTTCTTTTATTTGTCAAGTATGTGATTGGATGACAGCACAAACATCTGAAAATAATTATATTGACATGTCTTAAAGTGTTTTATATCAG